>JAKURX010000210.1 GCA_022451505.1 Acidimicrobiales bacterium
GTTGGCCTATCGACTGCCGTGAGGGCACCGGATGCATTTGGTCGACTACTGGCCGCCGGGGTGACCACATGGATCGTCGTCCAGGCACTCACCAACATCGGCGGGGTGACGGGCATCCTCCCTATCACTGGGGTCCCGTTGCCTTTCGTATCATCAGGCGGGAGCTCACTGGTCATGACCATGGGGGCGTTTGGCATCCTCCTTAATGTGGCCCGGCAGACCCGGTGACCATCGTTTCGGTAAGTGGCGGGACCGTCGGCCGAGGTCGGACCCGCCGGGGTGTCCTGATTGCAGGAGGTGGGACCGCGGGCCATGTCATGCCCGGGCTGGCTATTGCCCGTGCCGTGGTCGACCGAGGAGTAGTGGAAGACATCGGATCGGTACATCTGGTGGGAAGCCGCCGGGGCGTCGAATCAGAGTTGGTACCCAGCACCGGGTTCGGCCTGACTTTACTGCCGGGCCGCGGCCTCCGACGGAGCTTCACGCCGGTCAACCTGGTCGCGATAGCAGGCCTCTTCCTGGCGTGGCTTCGTTCGGTGTACCTCGTTCTCCGGTTCGCTCCACGTGTTGTAGTAACCACAGGTGGATACGCATGTGTGCCCTGTGGGCTGGCAGCGGTGGCCCTCCGGGTACCGCTGATCGTCGCTGAGCAAAACGCGGTCCCTGGAGCGGCCAGTCGCCTTCTGGCTCGCTTCGCCCGGGTAGCCGCTGTGTCCTTCTCTGGAACCGACCTCCCCAGAGCCGTGATGACCGGAAACCCAGTCAGGCCCGAGGTACGAGACATGACACAGGAGGGGGCCCGGGAGGCGGCACGGGAACGTATGGCGGTTGGGGACCGAGATCTTGTGGCCGTCTTCGGCGGATCCCTAGGGGCCCGCCGAATCAATCAGGCAGTGGAACGGGCGGTAGCCGACTGGGATGGTCCTCCGCTGGTAGTTCACCACGTGGTTGGTCGGCGTGACTGGGCTTCGGAGGACACTAGGCAGTATGGAGCAACCCCATCGGTCGACTATCGGCGGGTGGCCTACGAGGATGACATGGCCTCAGTGCTCGTCGCCTCGGACCTGACGATCTGTCGGGCCGGTGCCACATCGGTGGCCGAACTTGCCGTTCTGGGGATTCCGTCAGTGCTCGTTCCCCTGCCTGGTGCACCAGGTGACCACCAGTCGGCGAATGCTCGGCAGTTAGTCGAGGCCGGTGGGGCGGTGGTGGTCAAGGATGAGAATCTGAACGGCGACCGCCTCAGAGCGGTGATTGGAGCACTCCTTAGCGATTGGGACGCCCTGACGGAGATGGCTTCACGGGCCAGGGCACTCGGTCGGCCCGACGCGGCCGACCGAGTAGCTGACCTGGTGGCCCTGCACGGGGGCTTTAATGGCTCCTGACCTTGACCTGACAATAATGCGACGGATCCACGTCGTCGGCGTGGGCGGTGCGGGAATGAGCGCTATCGCAGAGGTCCTTGCCACGATGGGCCATGAGGTGACCGGCTCCGACCTGAAGGCCTCGACAGGCCTTGAGCGCCTCCGAGCTTTGGGCATTACGGTCCGGGTGGGCCACGACGCGGCCAACGTCGGTGATGCAGACCTGGTAACGAGGTCCACCGCCATAGCCGACAACAACGTGGAGTGCCGCGCCGCTCAGCGGCGAGGCATTCCGTTGTTCAGTAGGGCCCAGGTGCTGGGTGGTATTTGCTTGCTTCGTGACACGGTGGCCGTGGCCGGAACTCACGGGAAGACCACGACGGCCTCGATGTTGGCCCTGGTTCTTCGCGAGGCTGGACTGCGCCCCTCGTTCATCATTGGAGGTGATGTAAACGAGATCGGCACAGGGGCGGCCTGGGACGACGGGCAGATCTTTGTTGTGGAGGCGGATGAGAGCGACGGGTCCTTTCTGGACCTGGAGCGCCGAGTGGCAGTTGTTACGAACGTCGAACCTGACCACCTGGAGTACCACGGTGACTTTGAGGGGCTGCGAACGGCGTTCCACCGTTTCGTCGAGGAGACGGATGGGGTGGCGGTGGTTGGAGTTGACGATGAGGGGGGTCGACGACTTGCTGAGGGTAGCGGTGTCATGACCGTCGGGACCTCTGTTGGTGCTACTTGGCGTCTCGAGTCAGTGGATGAGGCCTGGGAAGGGGTTTCCTTCGATCTGGTTGGACCAGGAGGGGAGTGTCTGCCTATCCAAGTTCCGCTACCCGGTCTGCACAACGCCCGAAACGCGGCAGCGGCCGCCGTGGTGGGTCTGGTCGTGGGGTCACCACCGGAGGCCGTGATCGACGCCCTCGCTCGGTTCGGTGGGGTGGCTCGACGGTTCGAGCACCGGGGGGCGGCGGCCGGGGTGGAGTTCGTGGACGATTACGCCCACCTGCCTACCGAGGTGGCGACCACCATCCGAGCATGTCGGAGCGGCAGTTGGAGCCGGATAGTGGCCGTATTCCAGCCTCATCGTTACAGCCGGACCGAGTCCTTGGCTGCCAGTTTCGCCGAGGCCTTCGACGGCGCTGACGTTGTCTATGTGACCGAGGTGTTTCCGGCGGGAGAGTCACCACGTCCTGGCGTGACCGGTCGGTTGGTGGCG
>JAKURX010000211.1 GCA_022451505.1 Acidimicrobiales bacterium
CCGCCAATACAGCTATTGCTGCAAGGGCACCTAGCCGACGCTTGAAATGGGAAAGCATGTTGCCTCCATAGTTGGTTTATGTACGGAGCCCGCCGTGCCACCGACAGCGCGGAGACAGCACGCTCACGCCAGAAAGACTACGCCTCCGGACCATTCGGGGTGTCCATCCCGGGAAAAATCAGTGTAAAGGCTACGTAAAATCATCAGAAAGCCTGAAAACTCAGGGAATCCGGGAAATCCGGGTGCCGATCATCCCTTGGCGCACCGTACGGTGTCCGCTGCTTCACACCGGACCCAGGATGCCTCGTCGCCAGATGTCGGCGGGAACACCACTTCAACTACCAGGGGGCCGGACCGATAAACCTCCGCTGGTTCAAACCCTTGGGCCTGCAACGCTGAGAAAAAGCCCACTGAATCACCGGTCACGATGACGGTCACCGAACCACCACGGGCTGATATTGCTCTATATTCACGGATAATAAATGAAAGAAGGTTTTCCTTAATCTGGCCGGCTGCGTCGGTTAGCCGCACTGTTACATCAAAGATCCCGGATCCGGTGGGGCTTCCCTCCAGCGTTCCACTGTCATTAAGAACCAAGCCGGCCGGGAGGGATCCGGCGATGACTTCCAGTTGATAGGGCTCTAGCCCGCCCGAAAAGAGTCGCTCCTCGTACCCGCCGCCCGTCCTTAACACCAAAGTGTCCGAAACCAGGCTCACCAAGACAGGCGCGCCAGTCGTTGACGGTGGCGGAACCGTGGTCGTCGTGGTCGGAACCGGCGCCTCCGTGGTCGTCGTGGTCGGAACCGGCGCCTCCGTGGTCGTCGTGGTCGTCTCTGCTGCTGCCGGTCTCTCCGGTTCCGCCGACCGGGCAACGGTTGTGGTCGGCAACACGACCGGCGTGGAGGTGGTGGAGGTGATGGAGGTGGTGGAAGGGGTCAAGGTGGTGGTTGTCGTCGGGTCCAGGCGTTCCGTTGGGGTCGACGCCTGGGTCGGTGGAGAGGCTGTCGGTTCCGTGGTTGGGGCCTGGGGCAGCGAAAGCACTTCGATCCGGGAACCGGCCGGGAACACCTGTAGGTCCACCAAGCCAACTGCGGTGTTCGCCACGTAGGTCACGCCGAGTGTGGCCACGAGCCACAGGAGCACCACCAACGTCCTACGCATCAGACCACAAGTATCGTCATGGGTAACACCCGACGCCATCCTCTGGAGTATCCATGGCTCGAATATTGGTGATCGAGGACGACCAGCGCATCCGCGAACTGGTCTGCCAGCACCTGGCCGGTGACGGCCACACGACGACCAGCGAGTCAACGGGTCTCGACGGCCTGCGTGCTGCCACCGCTGACCCGCCGGACGTACTGATCCTCGACCTAGGTCTTCCCGACCTTGAAGGCCTTGACCTGTTGAAGATGGTGCGCAGCGTCACCGACGTGCCCGTGCTGGTCCTCACCGCCCGGGAGGATGAGTTGACGATCTTGGCCGCCTTCGAAGGCGGAGCCGATGACTACGTCGTCAAACCGGTCTCAGGACCGCAACTCTCTGCCAGGGTCAGCGCCTTGATTCGGCGGGGAGGCGCTGACAAAGCCGACCTGCTGCGGGTCGGCGGCCTGGAAGTCCGCCCCGGACCCCGTGAGGCAACCCTCGAGGGACAGGTCTTGGACCTCACCGCCAAGGAGTTCGACGTCCTCGCCTACCTGGCCGCCCGACCTGGCACCGTCGTCCGTAAGGAGGACCTCCATGCGGCCGTGTGGAAGGCCCCGGCCGGCACGGAAGGTCGAACTATCGATGTGCACCTCTCGACTCTCCGTAAGAAACTCGGCGAAAAACCCGATGACGAACATCGGTATCTGCACACCATTATCGGTGCAGGTGTGCGTCTACAGGCCCCGGAGGACTAGGTGCGCCGCCGCCTTGCCCTCGTGTTCGTCGCCCTCGCGGTGATGCTCGCCGTCGGGTTCCTCGTGCCGCTCGGACTATCGGTCCGCTCTCAGGCCGAGTTGCGGGGTCTTGCCGCTGCTCAATCGGACGCCCGTGGTGTGGCCACCGCCCTCGCGGCGGTCGCCGGTGCCACTGGTCAAGTTCCGGGCGCCATCGAAGCCGAGTTCATCCTCGCCACCTACGGCGCCGAAGACCTACTCATCGTCCTCCCTGACGGCACCACTATCGGCACCAGTCCGGTCGACGCCGCTGCCCTCCCGCTAGCCGCGGCCGGGTCCGTTGTCGCCAACGTGGAAGGCGGCGCGGTGGCTGTTGTCCCAGTGGCCTTTGCCGGAACAACCGCTCCGGTTGTCGTCATTTCGTTCGTAAGCGACGCCGACCTACGTGAGGGAGTGTCCACCTCGTGGCTGATTCTCGCAGCCCTCGGCCTCGTCGTGGTCGTCGGAGCAGTCCCGATCGCCGATCGCTTCGCCGCTTCGCTGGTTCGCCCGGTGCGTAACCTTTCCGATGCGGCCCACCGGTGGGCTGGCGGCGATCTTTCGGCCCGGGTCGCCCCCGAGGGACCACCGGAAATCGTCGAATCCGGTCGTGCGTTCAACCTCCTCGCTGAGCGGCTCACCGACCT
>JAKURX010000212.1 GCA_022451505.1 Acidimicrobiales bacterium
AGAGCCCGCAACCACCCTGTTCGCAAGTTAACTCGACGACGAAGAGACCACGGCTGCGAGTTTCCGGGATGGCTGGTTCCTGACCGGTGACCGTGCGACTCGCGATGCCACGGGCAGACACTTCTTTGGTGGCCGCAGTTCGGACGTCCTCAAGGTTGCCGGCGAGAATGTTTCGGTCGTGGAAGTAGAGGCGGTACTGGCTGGGCACCCCGCGGTACTTGAAGCCGCTGTGGTGGGTCGTCCTGACGCAATTCGGGACGAGGTTCCTGTGGCGTTCGTGGTCCCCGATCCGGCCGGCCCGTTGCCGTCGGCCGAAGACCTCGCTACGTGGTGCGAACAGCGCCTTACGAAGGCAAAGCGACCCCGGAACATTGTTTTTCTCGACGAGTTGCCCCGCACCAGCGTGGGAAAGATCCGCAAGTTCTTGTTGACCCAACAGGAGGGCGTCCGATGAGCATCCTGACCGACGAGCTATTGGCTTCGTTCGAGTCGTCAATCGACACGTTTGAAAACTCCGACACGCTTCCCGCTGAGATCTACACCTCCGAGGAGTTCCTTGATTTCGAGCGGCGTGCACTGTTCGACCATGAATGGCTGTGTGTAGGACTGGCCAGCGAGATTCCCCGGTCCGGTGACTGGTTCACGAAGACAGTCAACGGTGAGCCAGTGATTGTGGTTCGCGGGAAGGACGGGGAGATACGTGCCCTCTCAGCGGTGTGTCAGCACCGTGCCATGCAGGTCTGCGAAGGCGCCGGCAATGACACCAAGTTCACCTGCCCCTACCACCACTGGAGCTACGGCCTCGATGGGCGCCTCCTTGGCGCACCAGCCATGGAACGGACTAGGGACTTCGACAAATCGGACTGGGGGCTGCCGAGGTTGAGGCTCGAGATCTGGAACGGCTTCGTTTTCGTCAACTTCGATGAGGAGGCGGAGCAGTTGGCTCCCACCCTCAGTCGGTATGCGCCCTACCTCGAGCACTACGACCTCGAGAACTCGATTTGTCCAGGTACGTTCACCCTCGAGGGTCTTCCCTGGAACTGGAAAGTGATGTTTGAGAACTTCAACGATGGCTATCACGCCAACCGACTGCACAAGTACGTCCAGGACTTCTGCCCGAGCGATAAGAGCGCCTTTCCGGTCCCATGGGACGATGCCAGCAACGTGATCTTCAGGGAGGCCGGTTATGTCCACATTGACGCTGGTTTCAACCCGACGCACAAGGCCCTGCTCCCCGTCTACCCGCAGTTGACCGAAGAGGAGAGGTGGCGTTCCACATTCGCCCTCATCCCTCCGACTCTCTGTGTTGGGACAGCTCCCGACCAGGCCTTCTTCTTCATTGTCCGTCCGATCACGGCAGGTACGATCGACATCGAAGTGGGCTACCTGTTTCATCCCACTGCAGTGGACCACCCGCTCTTCGACCAGCTTCTCGAAGCCAGCGACGCAGGCGTACAGGTATTTATCCGGCAGGACCAGGATGCAACGACGAAAGTACAGGCCGGATTGAGCTCCCGATTTGCTCCACGCGGTCGGTACTCGTGGCAAGAGGAGTCCCATGTGCAGTTCAACCGTTGGTTGTTTGGTCGCTATAGCAGGTGGTGGCCGAAGAGTTGACCTCCAGCCCGGGCGACAACCGGGACAGGTTTGCTCCATGACCCTGATCGGGGGATGATGTCGCGTCTACGGGGCGCGTCCGGCGCGCTGTTTTTCACATAACTCGGAGGGGTAGTTCTTATGGGCCGAAAGTGGCGTGTTCTGACCGCGTTGTTGCTGGGTTTCGCGCTTGTCGCGGGGGCTTGCGGCAGCGATGACGACGAAGAGGCTGCTCCGGCGGCTACTACGGCTGCTCCGGCGGCTACTACGGCTGCTCCGGCGGCTACTACGGCGGCTCCTGATGTGGGTGGTCTCGATGAGTTGGATGTGGCGTATTTCTTGGAGTGGCCGACGGCCAATCAGGTGGCGCAGCTTGAGTTGACCTATGACGACGCTTTGGGTATTCCGGTGGTTTGGCATGCGTTCGCGTCGGGCAACGACATGGCGTTGGCCATGGAGGCTGGCGACATTGATATTTCTTATTCGCAGGGTTTGACGCCGTTTGCCAACTATGTGACCAGTGGCGCTGAGCATGAGATCGTGGGCGTGGCGGTGTCTTATGCCGATGCTGACAACTGTGTGGCTAATCCCGATTATGGGGTGACGGCGGCCAATGCGGCCGAGTCGCTGGCCGGTCAGAACATTTACACGCCGATCGGGAATGTGACGCACTTCAAGTTGTTGAAGATGCTTGAGCATCTCGGGGTGAGTCTGGACAGTTTCTCTTTGATCCCCTCAGAGGGCGGTTCGGCGGCCGTTGCCGCGTTCAACAGTGGTGACGTGGCCATGGCGTGCGCGTTCGGTGGTGCGGTCAATCAGATGGTGGCCGATGGCGGCAACCTGGTGATGACCGGCTCCGAGCAGGAAGCCATCGGTATCCGGGTGTTTGACATCATCTCCATCCCGATGTCCTTCGGTGACGACCACCCGGACGTGGTCACTGCCTTCTTGCAGGTCACCGAGGAC
>JAKURX010000213.1 GCA_022451505.1 Acidimicrobiales bacterium
CGATGCAATGAGCAAGGCGCGCAAGGTCGGCCCATCCAACGGGTCCCCGTCCGACAAGATCTTCTCCACCCCGGACATCAGGTCGCCGGAGTGGACGGCCAACTCGGCGCAGAACCCGGGAGGCACCTCAGGCAGTGGTGCCCCGGGTACCACCGAGGTGGTGGTCGGTACCGGAGCAGGCCGGCTGGTTGACGGGACCACGGTGGTCACCACCGCGGTGGTCACAGGCATACTGGTGGAAGCCGGGGTATTCCCGTCGCCTGGAACCGGCTTCGTGGTAGTGGCGGTCGGCACGTCCAGGGTCACCGGCTCCGGGTGGCTACCACACCCAAATCCAGCCGAAACCACCACCGTGACAAGCAGAGCGGTCGCAGGGCGCATTCGTCCCCGGCTCAAACCCCGCTCAGGGCCCCGGCCCCTGACAGCACGTCGAACAGGCCGGTCGCCGAGTCACCGCAAGTGGCGGTGACGTAGGACTCCAGGCGGGCCCGGGACGACTCCAGTTCGAAGGAGCCGGCGGCCAACTCGGCATCGAGTCGGGCCACCGCCCCGAACACAGCCCCCAGGACGACCTGCGGGTCCGAGGAGTCGTCGAGGCCATGGAGGGCCTCGGCCATCACCTGCGAGATCTTCACCGATGCGTCGCGTACCGCCTCCGCGTCAGCCCGGTGGCCGTCGGGCACGTTGTCGGCCAACCAGATGAAGACGTCGTCGGACAGGCCGAACAACTCGGCCAGTAGGGCCGGATCCGCCACCTCGACCTCGACGGCCGTCCCGTGTTCGACGACCGCGGTCATCATGGTCGCCACCTGGTCGAAAAACCCGCGACAGAACGGCGAGCCCTCGTCATCGGCCTCACCGATAAGGCCCTGCAGGCCGCACCGCACCAGGTTGCCCATCACCGGCGTCTCGGACAGCAGGACGTCGACGGCCCAATCGGTCTTTTCTGCCCCTGCATCGGCGAAAAGTGCCTCCAGTACCGGAGCCATGTCGTCTTCGGTAACGCCTTCCAGGACGCAGGTCGGGTCCAGGCCTGGTACACCGGAATTGCCGACGAACCCGCCAGCCAGACCGAGCCGGGCCACCTTAAGCACCAGGCCACAGGACCGAAGAGCGTCGACGACCACCGGCGCCTGGGGTGGCGTCGGCCCTGAGGCCGTGAGGGCCACCACCTCCACTGGTTCGAGGACGATCAGTAACTCCTCGACCACGCATCCCAGTTCGGGTTCCGAGAGGCCAGCCAGTGCCCGGTCCCCTCCAGACGCCACCACGAAACCGGCCCGCGCCTCGTCTCGGCCGACCGTAGAAGGCGCGACTTCGATCACTGTCGTCGCGACCTCGGCCACCACTCTCGGCTCGCCGGGACCGTCGGACCCGCACCCCAAAGCGAGAAGGGCCACGGCGAACAGGGCGGGTAGCGGACGCATCGGGGAGAGGGTACGGGTGGTGGAGGCAGGACCGGCCGGACCTGTTCCGGTCATCAACCGGAGGTAACCGAGCCGATCAGACCTCAGCGAGGCCAAACGCCGCGTGGAGAGCCTGCACCGCCTCCTCGACCCGGTCGGCATCAACCATGCAACTCACACGGATGGCCGACGTCGAGATCATCTGGATGTTGATTCCCAGGTCCGAGAGCGTCTCGAACATCGAGGCCGCTACCCCAGGATTAGTGCGCATACCCGCCCCGACGACGCTCACCCGAGCGATGCCTGTGTCCGACGAGACACCTGCCGCCCCTAGCTCTGCAACCAGCTCCCCGACCAGGGCCTGACAACGGTCCAGTTCGTCGTGGGGCACGGTGAACGAGATGTCGGTCACCCCATGCTCTGAGGTGTTCTGGACGATCATGTCCACGTTCACCTCTAGGTCGGCGAGCGCCCGGAACACCCGGGCGGCCACGCCCGGACGGTCGGGCACGCCAGCAATCGTCATCTTGGCCTCGGACTGGTCGTGGGTGACCGCCGAGACAATGGCCTGTTCCATGTCGGGTACCTCCTCTTCGACCCACGTCCCCTCCTGCCAGGTGAAGGCCGAGCGGACATGCAACCGCACCCGGTGGGCACGGGCATACTCCACGGACCGCATCGACGGTTTTGGGCAGCCGGTAGCGGTCATCTCCAGTAACTCGTCGAACGAAATACGGGAGAGTCGTCGGGCCGAAGGCACTATTCGGGGGTCCGTGGTGAATACCCCAGTCACGTCGGTGTAGAGCTCGCAGGCGTCAGCCCCGATGGCGTGGGCCAGGGCTACCGCTGTGGTGTCGGAACCCCCCCGGCCGAGGAATGTCACGTCGTTATCAGTGGAAACGCCCTGGGAGCCGCCGACCACCGGGACCCGGCCCTCATCCAGGGCGGCCTGAATCCTGTCCGGGCGGACCTCGAGGATCCGGGCGTTCATGTGGTTGGTGTCGGTCAGGAATCCGGCCTGGCTACCAGTGAACGAGTCGGCAGGGACACCGGCCTCGTGAATAGCCATGCACAGGAGGGCCATGGCCTTCCGCTCACCCGCCGTGATCAGCATGTCCATCTCACGGCCCGGGCGAGCACTCGACACGCCGTC
>JAKURX010000214.1 GCA_022451505.1 Acidimicrobiales bacterium
GGGGCCGGGTGGTCACCGGCCGCGCCGCCTCCGTGTTCCTCACTATCCCCGCGCGGGACCTGGGGCCGGCGGCCTACACGCCGGTGGGACTGCTATGGGCACTTAGCTTCCTGCTCGGCCCGGGCTTCTTCCAGCCGCTGGAGCAGGAGACGGCGCGGATAATCGCCAGCCGGTTTGGGCGCGGCGTGGTACCGGTGGTCAGCTCGGCGGCCGCCATCGGTGGCCTGGTGGCTCTGGGCCTGGTCATGGTCGCGGCAGTGGCTGGTCCGTGGATGATCGACGGATTCTTTGACGGCGAGTCGTGGTTGCTGGTTGGACTACTGCTCGTTGTGGTGGGGCTCGGGGCCGCCCACCTGGCCAAAGGGGTCCTGGCCGGCCTAGGCCGGTTCGGCGGGTACGCCCGTTATGTGGTCGGTGAGGGACTGGGCCGACTGCTGGCCGTAGGCTTGTTGGTGGCAGTGGTGTCGGACGGAATTGGTGCCTACGCCCTGGCCATCGGCCTGGCCCCTTTCATAGGGATCGGGGTGGCTATGGCCGGCCAGCGGGGCCTGCGGACCCCCGGCCCGCCTGCCCCAATGGGCGACCTGTCCCGCGCTCTGGGTGCCCTGCTCGTGGCCTCGGTGGCCACCGCGATGGTGCTCAACGTCAGCCCGTTGGCCGTCGAAGCACTGGCCGGCCCGGGGGAGGGACGGGAGCCCGGCCGGTTTCTCAATGCCCTGCTGGTGGCCCGGATCCCGCTCTTCTTTTTTCAGGCCGTCCAGGCGGCCCTGCTGCCCCAGCTCTCGGGTCTGGCCGGCGCCGGCCGGTACGGGGAGCTGTGGAGTGTGCTGCGGCGCCTCCTGACCGTGGTGGCGACGCTGGGAGTAGCGGTACTGGTGGTCGCAGCTGTGGCCGGTCCGTGGGCCGTGGAGTTCGCTTTTGGCTCCGAGTACGCGGTGACCCAGCGCGACATGGTCCTCCTGGCTGTCTCCAGCGTCGGGCTGATGGTCGTCCTGTCACTGGCCCAAGGTCTGATCGCCTGCCGGTCCCGAGGCCGGATGGCCCTGGCCTGGGTGGCCGGGTTGGCAGTTTTCCCGGTGGTGGTCGCGCTGGGCAGCGACCTCTTCCTCAGGGTGGAGGTGGCGCTGATCGCCACGGTGGCCGTGGCGGCCGCAGTGATGGCCGTCCTTCTGGTCGAGCGGATCCGCCACGAGGCGGCGACCAGCGCCTAACTAGAGGCCGGGAGGGCCGACTCCCTTGCTGAGGCGATCGAGTGCGGGGCTCCACGGACTGCGCCCGGAGCCCTCCTACACTGCGGCCGGGTGGAGCGGGGCCGATCCAGCACGTCCGGGGTGGCTGTCGAGGAGACTGAACGGACGTGAACCAAGCCCCGGGGTCCGGGCATCGACTGCGATGGCGGGCCACTCTGACCACTCTGGCCCTCGTCGCCGCTTCCCTGGTCGTGACCTCCCCGGTGGCGGCCGACGTACGGGTGACCGTGCGGGCCGGTGACAGCCTGTCGTTGCTGTCCCTGGAATACGGGGTGAGCGTCTCAGCAATCATGGCGGCCAACGGGATCACCAACCCGGACCTGTTGTACATGGGCCAGGAACTGGTAATCCCCGGTGTGGGGCCATTGGCGGCGACCACCTCGGTCGTCGTGACCGTGGAATGGGGTGACAGCCTCTCGGCCATTGCCGCTGACTACGGGGTGAGCGTCAGTGCTCTGATGGAAGCCAACGGAATCGTTAATGCCAATGCCATTTTCGAAGGGCAGGAACTGGTGGTCCCCGGTGTGTCAGGGCCATTACAGCCGGTAGGTCCGGTGGTGGTCACAGTCACTTCGGGCGACACCCTCTCCGAGATTGCTGAGAAGTATGGGGTTCGCCTCTCCGCACTCATGAGCGCCAACTCGCTGACCAACGCGGACACCATCTACATCGGGCAACAGCTAACTATCCCAGGGACCGGCCCACCACCGACCACGACCCTCCCACCGCTGCGGGTGACCGTGGTTGCCGGGGACAACCTGTCGGGAATTGCTGCCACCTACGGTGTGACCATCTCCGCCATTGTGGAGGCCAACGACCTTGCCAACCCGAACCTGCTCACCGTCGGTCAAGAACTACTCATCCCCGGGGTGTACGGCTCGGCAGCTGCATCCCAATTCTCGACTGACTACGGACCTGTGTTCATCGACGGTCGCGGCTGGGGACATGGCCGGGGAATGGGTCAGTACGGTGCGCTCGGATACGCCATCGACGAGGGATGGACCCGTAACCAGATACTTGACCACTACTACGGTGGTACAACAGCCGGGAGCGTCAGCGACCAGGACATCGGGGTACGGCTGCTGGCCCACGACAGCAAACCGACCACTGTCTATGTAGAGAGCGCGCTGCTGGCGGTGGGCGGCGAGTCCGGCGACTGGACCCAGGTCGATGGACAAGCGGTTCGGGTCACCCTGGAGGGGGACGCCGACCGCTACCGCGTGGCCACCGGGTCGTCCTGCACTGGTTCGTTTAGCGACACAGGGCTGGTGATCTCCAGTCCGAT
>JAKURX010000215.1 GCA_022451505.1 Acidimicrobiales bacterium
CCCAGAGTTCCCCGTCTCGACGACCGGTGAGAGAGGTTCTATACGGTGGACAACGCTGACCGGGCCCACTCCGGTTATTGACAAATCAGCCGAATTATCACCACCAAAGGTCGGTGGCTTTGAGTCCGAACCCGCCGACATCTCCAAAGTCGCCGGTACCGAAACCACGGTTAACCCCTCGATCAAGCTTCTTAGGTCCTCCATGGCGCTAAAGAGTCGATCACGGTGGGCAGCCATCTGAAGTTCAGCCAACTCAATGCTGCTACGGGTCTTGTCCCTTCGAGATTCAAGCTCTGCCAGTTCGCCAAGTAGTCGATTCCGCCCCGACACGATCGTCTCTCGGATCTCGGTCTCGGAAGCTGCCACCAGACGCTCGGCCTCGACCCGAGCGTCGGTCACCACTCTGTCCGCCTCCTCTTTAGCCGTAGCAAGAACTGTGTTCGCCTCACCATGGGCCTGACGGGCTGCAGTCAACTCGACGTCGAGTTGCTCCTCCGCCGAACGGGCCCGGTCATCCGCGGTCCGGACGCGGCTCCGGAGATCCAAGATCTCCCGCCGGGCTCGCTCGAGCATTCCGTCGACCTCGAATGGGTCATAGCCACGGAATTTGGTCGGGAAATCGACCTCGTCCAGATCGTGCAAGATGTCGTTCTCTTCCACACCCAAATCGTACCCGTCGACCCAATCACCGCCCGGTCACCCCTGGCTGCCCTCACCCGCAAAGGAGCCCCATAAGAAGTGAAATGCCAAAGAATGCAACTACAGGGGAAAGGTCGACGGCCATCGTCCCCATCTGAATCGGCGGGAGGATCCGCCGGAGCGGTACCAGTACCGGGTCGGTCACCAAGTAGAGGAATCCGGCCAGCGTTGCCCCCGCTCCCTGCGGTGAGATGGGGAACCAACTCATCACCACCCGAACCAAGAGAACCAACATGTACAACTGGAGCAAGCTGCACACCAGAGAGGACACCACCAGACTCCCTCAGACCTGCTCAGTGATGGTCGCTGAGACCTTCGTTGCGGATGCGCAACTTCTCCTCCACCGGAACCTCCACGCCCGTCGGGGTGAGGAGGTAAACTTGGGGGTTCAACCTCTCCAATTGGGCACCATTCCCGTAACAGAGTCCACTGGCGAAATCGATGATCCGCCGTGCCGTATCATGCTCTACACCGTTGACGTATATCGCCACCGGTTGCCGACTGAGGAATCGGTCGGCCACCTCCTTGGCGTCCTCGAAGCTTCCCGGGGAGACGATAAGCGGCATAGCGGTGGACGCGGCGCGCAAGGGTCTGACCGTACCGGACGACCCCTCAGAGCTCGACCGCTTCGGATCTACCAGTCCTGACCGGGCCCGTAAATCGTAGACTTTGCCGTCACCACCGCCCGCGTTACGAGCTTCCTCGAACTCCGGTGAGACAAGCGGCCCACGCATAATCGGCTGGTCCTCGTAGTCGCCGTAGGCCTCGTCTGGGCCCAAGCCGAGCCACAAGATCGTCTTCTGCCAGACCGACACGCCGTTTGCCTCCCGGGTGGTGTGGCCGCTTCGCGGCCTGCCAGCCGATCGTACCGGGGGCAGGCGCCTCCCGGTAGGCACCAACCGGCTATCCATTCCCGATCACCCCCGCCGGGAGGATGATCGGTCCCCGAACAGGGCCCGACCCACCCGCACCAGGGTCGAACCGTGCGCTAGAGCTGACTTGCGATCATCGGTCATGCCCATGGAACGCTCCGCCAAACCAAGCTGATCGGCTAGCCGGGCAATCGTGGCAAAGGACCGCTCAGTTCCGTCTCGGTCGCCTTCCGCTCCGATTCCCATCAGTCCGGCTACTTCCAGTCCGGCCTCGTGACCACGAACTACCAACCTTTCCACCTCGCCTGGTCGACAGCCCCCCTGCTCCGGGCGACCCAGGACGTTGACCTGGATTAGGACCCTGGCCCCTGGTGCCCACCGTGCAATTTCGTCGGCGAGTTCAGGACGATCGACCGACTGCCAGAGCGACACCAGCCCTGCGAGCGGCCGCACCTTGTTGCGTTGTAACCGGCCAATCATGTGCCAGGACATTTCCGAATCGTCGACTTCTCGGTGTTTGACCACTAGTTCCTGAGCGTAACTTTCGCCTACCTCGGTGAGCCCTGCCTCACGAACAGCTTGAACCGCTTCGGGTCCGAAAGCCTTGGTCACCGGTAATAGCCGGGCTCGACCCCCACTGGCCAATTCCAGTTCGTCCCGGATTGCCCTGATCCGCTCATCGACGGCCTTGCTCCACGCCTTGAGCTCGGGGTCGGTATTCATAGTTCCTTAGCGCTTACGCCGGTTCCAACCAAGCCGCCATGGCATGGCGCTCCTTGGCTCCGGTGGCTCGATAAGACCAGTAGTCGTCATCACAAGAGGTGCACGTACCGTCAAGCTCAGATTCGACGACCCCCACCCCCCTGAGAGTTGCGCGCACGGCTGCCGGTAGATCCAGCGACGGGTGGCCTGTGCGGGTCTTACCCCCCGCCCCATCGCCTAGGTGG
>JAKURX010000216.1 GCA_022451505.1 Acidimicrobiales bacterium
CGCACCGGTATCCGTACGTCGGCAGCTTGGCGTCTTCCCGGGGTGGTCGAGGTGATCCGACGGTCGGGCCCCGCCGTGCTGGGGCGGGGAGTTCTCCAGCTCTCCGCCTATCTGGACCTTGTGTTGGCGTCCCTACTAGTCACCGGGGCCGTCGCCGGGCTGATGTCGGCTCAGGTGCTCTACGTGTTGCCGGTCAGCCTGTTTGCCCTGAGTGTCGCCGCCGCGGAACTCCCCGAGATGTCGCGCCATCCCGACGGGGCCGGAGTGGCCCAACGGGGCGGGACAGCTATGCGCCGTACGTCGTTCTTCCTGGCGTTCAGTTCTGTGGCCTACCTAGTGCTCGGCGACCTAATCGTCGGGGCGCTGTTTGGATGGGGGGCTTTCGACGGTGACGATGTCATCGCCGTGTGGCTGGTCCTGGGCGCCTACGCCCTGGGGCTTCCCGCCCTGGGGGTCTCCCGAATCTGCCAGAGCGTCCTCTACTCGCGCGGCGACACCACTGGTCCGGCCCGGATTGCCGCGGTCCGAATGGCCGTGGCCGGCGGCATAGGGCTGGCAGTGATGTTTCCCCTGGATCGGCTCAGCATCGTGGACGGTTCGCTGGTCGGCTGGGATTACCTCTTCGAGGACTGGGGGCCCATCGAGGGGACCGTCGAGCAAGCAACCGCGGTGCCCCATCTTGGAGCGGTCGGCCTGGCCATCGGATCAGCGGGAGCCGCGTGGCTGGAATCGGCACTCCTGGCCCGTAGGGGGCGGCGGACCCTCCACGATCTTCCGATGCCCGTGACGGTATTGGCCCCCCTGTTTCCCGCAGCGCTGGCGGCCGCCCTGGTGGCGATCGCGGCCCGGCCCCTTGTAGCGGGCCTACCTGACCTGATGGCGGCTCCGCTGGGTCTAGTGGCGGCCGGTGGTGCCTACCTACTCGTGGCCTGGCGCACAGGGATAGAAGAGGCGGCTTCAGCAGCAGGGATCCTCCGGCGACTGGTAAGCCGTTAAGACTGCCTGCTCAGGGAAGGACGACCAGATCGTCGGCGTGGACGACCTCATGGGACACGCCCTCGGGAAGTTCGGTGGTTCGCCGACCGACGTTTTGGCGAAGCGTTTCGACGTCGTAGCGGACAATGCCCTTAGCGAAGACCTCGCCGTCCAAGTCCTCCAGTTCGACCGCGTCGCCAGCATCGAATTCGCCGGTGGCGACTACCACCCCGGCGGGCAGGAGCGAGACCCGACGCTCCTCAAGGGCCTGGCGGGCGCCAGCGTCGACGGTAATTCGGCCCGAGGAGCCGCCGGCGAAGGCGATCCAGAGGCGGCGAGCACCCAGTCGCCCCGCCCGGGCCCTGATGACTGTGCCCACCCCGGGGATGTCGTCGCAGGCGTCGACCAGCACCCCGACCCTCGACGCATCGGCGATCACTGTCCGGACCCCTGACCAGCTCGCGATTTTGGCGGCGGCCAGTTTCGAAGCCATTCCTCCGCTTCCCCGGTCGGTGCCGGTCCCGCCGGCTAGCTGCTCCATCTCCTGATCGATCTCGAGGATCTCTTCGATAAGAGAGGCGTCCGGATTGCGCCTCGGGTCGGCTGTCAGAAGGCCCGGCGTGTCGGTGAGGAGGATTAGGGCCTCTGCTTCCACGAGGTGCGCGACTAGTGCAGCGATCCGGTCGTTGTCGCCGAATCGTATTTCGTCGTCGGCAATGGCGTCGTTTTCGTTGACCACGGGTACGACGCCCAGTTCCAAGAGTCTGGCCAGGGTGCCACGGGCGTGGAGGTACTGGGCCCGGACGAAGAAGTCGAGGGGGGCAAGGAGCACCTGTCCTGCGAGAAGTCCGTGTCGGCCGAGTTCCTCCCGGTAGGTCCCTATAAGCGACCCCTGGCCCACAGCTGAGACCGCCTGAAGGGTTACCGCGTCCCGGGGCCGGCGGTCGCCACCCAATTCAAGCGAGGGCAGGCCAGCGGCTATTGCTCCAGAGGTTACGACGACCACAGGCCGTCCAGTGGCCCGAACCGCCGCTACCTCGTCGCAGAGTTTGGCCACCGATTCCCGATGGATGTCTCCTTGGTCGTCGGTGATCGATGACGAGCCGACCTTGACCACCACCGTGTTCCGACCGTCGGCCACTGTCAGTCCTCTTCGTAGTTGAATTCGAGGCGGCCGATCCGGACCGAATCGCCCGGCCTCACTCCAGCCCGGCTTAGCGCCCGGTCGACCCCCATCTTC
>JAKURX010000217.1 GCA_022451505.1 Acidimicrobiales bacterium
CCGCGTCGGTTGGTACTGCTTCTCGACGTGAGCGGATCCATGGAGCCATACGCCCGGGTCCTGATCCGGTTCGTGCACGCGGCGAGCGTCGGTCGTTCGCATGTGGAGGCCTTCGCCCTGGGAACCCGGCTGACCCGGCTGACCCGTGAATTGGCGACTCGCGACCCGGATGCCGCGCTGGCCCGGGTGACCGGGGCGGTGGCCGACTGGTCGGGTGGGACCCGGCTGGGGGATGGCCTGGCCGAATTCAATGACCAGTGGGGGGTCCGAGGAATGGCTCGGGGGGCCCGTGTGGTGATCCTCTCCGACGGCTGGGACCGCGGCGATCCGTCGGTCATGGACGAGCAGATGCTCCGTTTGGGTCGGGTGGCCCACGAGGTGGTCTGGGTGAATCCGCTGAAGGCGACGCCCGGGTATGCCCCCCTGGCCCAGGGGATGGCCGCTGCGCTTCCCCATGTCGACCAGTTCGTGGCCGGGAACTCGCTGGACTCGCTGAGGGTGCTGGCAGGGCTACTGGCCGACTAGCCGGTCGGTGGCCCTTCAGCCGGTGTTACGCATCCCGGCGGCGATCCCGTTGATGGTCAGGCGGAGCCCCCGCCGTAGCGCGTCAGTGTCGTCGCCCGAGCGTGATCGGCTCAGCATCTCCACCTGCAGGACGTTGATGGGGTCCAGGTAGGCGTCTCGGACGGCCAGAGTTCGCCGCAATAGGGGCTTCTCGGCTAGTAGTTCCCGACCGGTGATCGCCTCAACCTCGTCAACGGTCCTCTGGTACTCATCGACCACCAGATCGAATAGGTGGTGGAGTGACGGGTCGACCAGTCTCTCCACGTAGTGTCGGGCGATCCCCAGGTCGGTCTTGGTGAGCGTCATCTCCACGTTGGAGATGAAGGTGCGGAAGAAGTGCCAGTCGGCGAACATGCCCCGCATTTCGGCCTCCTGGCCGGCCGCCCGGCGGGCGGCCAGGCCGCTACCCGCCCCGAACCATCCGGGAATGATCTGGCGGGACTGGGTCCATCCGAACACCCAGGGGATGGCCCGCAGGTCGGTGATACCGGAAGTGGCGGTGCCCCGCCGGGATGGCCGGGAGCCGATATTCATCTGGGCCAGTTCCTCCACGGGGGTCGAGGAGGTGAAGAACTCGACCAGGCCGGGAGTCTCCACGAAGCCCCGGTAGGCGGTGTAGGCGTCCTGGGAGATGCGGTCCATAGTCTCGTACCAACGGGCGACCGTGGTCTCATCGTGGCGCGGAGTTCGGTGGGCGAGTGACCCCTCGATCAGTGCGGTGAGGGCCAGATCAAGGTTGCGGCGGGCGATGTCCGGGTGTCCATATTTGTCGGCGATCACCTCTCCCTGTTCGGTGAATTTCACCTCGCCGTCCAGCACCCCGTTGGGTTGGCTGAGGATTGACGCGTGCGTCGGGCCACCACCCCGTCCGATCGTGCCGCCCCGACCGTGGAAGACTCGGATGGGGATCCCGGTCTCCCCGGAGACGTCCCTTATGGCCCGGAGGGCCTTGTGGATCTCCCACTGGGAGGTGGTAATGCCCCCGTCCTTGTTGGAGTCCGAGTAGCCGACCATGACCTCCTGGGTACCGCCCCTGAGTCCCACTATTCGCCGGTAGGGGGCGATGGCCAGCAGGGCCCGGAGGGTCGAACCGATTGATCGGAGGTCCTCGATGGTCTCGAAGAGTGGCACGAAGCCGATTCGTGCCGTCTCGTGTCCTAGGTCAACCAGTCCAACCTCCCGGGCAAGTAGTACCGGGGCCAGTACATCGTCGACACCGCGGGTCATCGAGACGACGTAGCTTTCGATGACCTCGTCGCCGTCACGGTCCATGATCGTCCGAAGGGTGCGGAACAGGGCTAGGGCTCCTGCATCGTCCGGACTGCGTGGCGGGGCCAGGGGCCGACGGCTCTCCAACTCGGCGGACAGGAGGTCCGCTCGCTCGTCGGCGGTAGCCGATTTGTAGTCGATGTCGTTGGCCGCGAACAGGGTGGTAAGGGCCTCGTGGTGACGTTCCGCGTGCTCCCGGATGTCCAGGGTGGCCAGGTGGAAACCGACCGTATTCACGATCCGTCGGACGCGGGCAACCGCCCCCTCGGCGAGAAGGCCGCCACTGTTTTCCCGCAGCGACTGTTCGATGAGTGCCAGGTCAGCGTCAAGTTCAGCCGCCGACTGGTAGCCGCGGTGCCGATCCAGGGAGGTTTCCCTGAGCCGCCGGTGGATGGCCTGACAGCGAATTCTGTAGGGCTCCGACGGGTCGTCCTCGGTGGTCGAAGTGCCCAGATCGGCCAGGTCGGTGGCGGCCGCGACGAGTAGTTCGGCGGAGACCTCGTTGACCCGGGTGCTCATGGTCAGCACCTCGGCCAGCTCGGCCACCTCTTCGGCCAGGATGCGGAGGGCCTCGCTGCGGTGGAGTTGGAGTACCTGATCGGTGGGGGTTGGGGACACGTTAGGGTTGCGGTCCCGGTCGCCACCCACCCAGGAGCCGAATCGGATGGGGA
>JAKURX010000218.1 GCA_022451505.1 Acidimicrobiales bacterium
TGGCCCTCGACCACCTCCGGTCCGGTGACCTGGCCGGCCTACGGTCGGTGCTGGCCACCTGGTGGGCGGTCGCCGCCCGGTCGGCCGTCGAGCGCACCGTCGCCGAGTCCGAGGCTCACCCGTTCCTCCCCGCCGGCACCCGGACCGTGCTGCCCGGCGACCACCTGGACCTCGGGCTGGACAACCTCGTCGGGCCGGCCGACCGGCCAGACGAGGTGCGGTTCGTGGACGACGAGTGGGAGGCGGCCGGCGGCGTGGACCGCGACCTGGCCGCCCTACGGACCTGTTGGAAGTTGGCCACGGCGCTGGTGGCCGCCGGGACCCGCCACCCTTGGCCGGCCGGCATGACCGCCGACCGGCTGGCCGGCGAGTTCTGCCGCCTGCTGCCCCGCCCGGTGGAGCCCGAGCCGGTCGACAATCTGCACGCTGCTGAGGCCGCCCTTCGGGTGGCCGCCCTGGGCGGCGAATTCGCCACCCACGTGGCTCAGCTGCGGGCCGCCGGGCGCCGCAGCGTGGCGGACCCCACGGTCGGCAACGGCCGAAGGTCACCGCTGCGCCGGAGGCTGGCTGCCCTCAAACGGTTGCCCGGCGGGGAGCGCCTGGCCGACCTGGCCCGACGCCTGCGCTGACCCGGTACGCCGGTCAGCCGGCGGAGCGCACGAAGAACCGGCAGGTGCCGTCGACGCCGGCCCGGTCGTAGCCCCCGTCCAGGAGTAGGTCTGCCACCTCATCGCCCCGGCCCTTCCGGAGGCATACGGCGTCGGGGGCCAGGACGTCAATGGAGCGGGCCGTGGCCTCTGGCCCCCACTCGGCGCGGCCGTGCTCCAGGGCGTGGGACAGGGTCATGCGGTCCAGGGCGTGGAAGTCGCGTCCGGCGTGGCGACCCCGCAGGTACGACGACCTCGGGTTGACGGCCCGCACCTCGACGCCCAGTACCGCCACGGCGAAATCCACCTCTTCGGGGCCGGCCACCGTGCCGCCAGTGGGAGCCAAGTAGATCAGCGTGCGGGCGCTGTCAACCTCCGGTCGGGGCAGGTCCACGGCTGGGGGCCATACCAGCTCGGTGCCCCGGTTGTCGGCGCTGGTGATGGGGGTGCCGACGACCAGCAGGACGGCCAGCACCACCACCGGAACGATGACCGGTGCCGCCCGGACCCCGGGTCGTACCGCGGTCAGCACCAAGCCCACCATGGCGGGCAGCGGCAGCACCCAGAGGGTCCGCCAGGCCACGGCGTCGGCCTCGCCGGCCGCGTCCAGCACGTCGAGCACCCCGGGGGCTAGGAAGGCGCCGAACACCACCACTGGCCCGGCCAGCAGCACCATCCGGGAGCCCCGCGGCCCGACCACCGCCCAGGCGGTCAGGGCGCACCCCAAGGCCACCAGGGCCGGTAGCCCATCGCCGAACACCATCCGCAGCACAGCCGCCGGCTCGGTCCCACTATCCAGAAGGCGACGGACGTCCAGGAAGCCCGGGACGGCAACCACGTCGTGAAGATGCTGCGGGTTGGCGGCTAGGGCGTACAGGCCGGCGGCCAACGCCGGGGCGACGGCGACCAACGACCGCAGGACGCGCTGCGGCTCGCCCCGGTCCCAGGCGGCGGCCCCGGCGGCCACCAGTACCACCGGTGGGGCCACCAGCACCGACGACGAGGTCAGGCCCAGGCCGGCCACCACCCCAGCCCCGGCAACCAGTAGGTGGCGTCGGCTGCCGGTCCTCCCATAGGAGGCGCCGTGGTGCCACAGGCTGGGTACGACCAGCAACAGGAACACTGCCTTGCCCTGCCAGGACCGCCCGGCGAAAAAGTTTCCGAACGACCCGTGGACTGCGCCGTCCATCACCAGGAACGCTGTGCCGGCCCACGTGGCGGCGGCCGGCGACCGGGCACCCAGGCCCCGCACAAGCCGCCAGGTGGCCAGTACGGCCAGGGCGGCGATCAGCGGACCGAACCCCAGGTGGGTTAGCCGGACCGCCGAGACCCTCCCGGCGGCCGCCGCGCTCCCCAGGAGGGCCTCCACCGAGGTGGCCAGGGCCGGTGGACGCTCCACGGGCAGCACGTTGTCGCTGAAGATGGTGTCGCGGTCCGGGAACGCCCCGTCGTGGGCCGCCACCCAGGCTGACCGGTTGACCACGAACACGTCGTCCTGGTCGGGGCGGACCATTACCAGGGACAGCAGGGCGGCCAGCCCGGCTAGGACCAGCACCGAGACAGCCGCTGCCCGGGAGGTGCGGTGGAGGACGGCCCGGGCCGTGGTGTTGGCCGTCGGACCGGCGGCCTGCACGGCCAGAACCGCGGCGGCCAGCACACCGAGCAGGCCCAGCCAGGCCAGCGGCCACCACAAGCCGTCCACCTCGACCACAGCCAGCAGAGCGGCGGCGGCAAGGCCGAGGACCACCGGGAGGTAGGACAGCCGGCCGGCTGACCCTGGCCAGGCGGGGGCAGCCCCCCCCGTGCCCGACCGGGCCAGGCCCCCGCCCCGCGCTACGCCGCCGCCC
>JAKURX010000219.1 GCA_022451505.1 Acidimicrobiales bacterium
TCCGATGAGAGCCCGGTGGACCCGTTGCGCTTCGCGGCGGAGATCCGCGACTTCGTCGACGAGGACACGATCCTCATCGGCGACGGGGGCGACATCGTCGCTCAAGCCTCCAAGGTGATCCCGGTCAGGACCCCGGACGGCTGGATGGACCCCGGCCCGCTGGGCACCCTCGGGGTGGGGATGCCGTTCGCCTTGGCCGCCCAGCATTCGTTCCCGGACCGGAAGGTACTGATCATCTACGGCGACGGGGCTTTTGGCCTCAACGGCTTCGAGTACGACACCGCGGTCCGCTTCGGGTTGCCCATCGTGGGGATCGTCGGCAACGACGCCGCCTGGGGGCAGATGCTGCGCCCCCAGGTCGGCCTGTACGGCGCCGATCGGAAGGTGGCCGTGGAGCTGGCCAAAACCCGCTACGACCGGGTCGTGGAGGCTCTCGGCGGGCACGGAGAGTTCTGCCAACGACCCGAGGAGATCCGCCCGGCCCTGGAACGAGCATTCGCCTCCGGCCGGCCGGCGCTGGTCAACGTGATGATCCGCAAGGACGAGGGAGCCCCGAAGGGCAGCACCTACGTCTGAGGTCCCTGCCCGGCCCGGGCGAACCGGGCCGCGAACCAGAGACCAGGACCGATCGGGAGCCAAAAGGCGAATACCCGGTGGGCCACCACCTCCAGCAGGGCGACCTCCCGCCGGGCACTTACTTTTCCGGCTCCCAGGGGATCTCGAAGTTGGCCCACCAGTGTTCGGGGTGGCGCCTGATGACCGCCGACCAACGGTCGGCCACCTGTTGGAGGACCTCCTGTTCGGCTGCGTCACCGCCTCGCCGGGCGGGCGGGTCGATCGGCTTGTCGAAACTGGCCCGCCAACGCCGAGGGCCGAGAGGTAGGACGTAGAAGCTCACGATCGGTGACTGACAGAGACGCGAAAGGCGCGTGATGCCCCGGGGCAGGGCGACCGTGCCATCGAGCAGTCGGACGCGGAGGATCTTCGACTGGTGACCCAGGGCGTTGTCGCTGATCATGAGTAGTGCCTCTCCGGCTTCGAGGCGTCGCACGGCTCGCAGCGGCGTGTCGGTGTCGTACATCAACTTCAGCCCGGCCCCGACTCGTGAGTGCTCGATGGCCCAGGCCAGCCAGTCGTCGGAGACCACGGCCGTGGTGGGCAACTCGAGGATCTCCCGGGGGATCGAGGTGGCTAGTTCCCACCCTCCCATGTGCGGGCCGGCCAGGACCACGCCACGGCCCCGATCGACGGCCTGGTGCACGTGGTCGAGCCCGTCGAGTTCCACGGTGGCCAGGAACTCCTCGGGTGAGCCGAGGGACCAGAGCAGGTCGACGGAGCGGTGTGCTTCGTTGACCACCTCCCGGCGAACCAGACGCCGCGTGGCCGCCGCCCGGGGGGCCTCGCCAATGGCGTGGGCCAGGTTCTCGGCCAGTTGGCGCCGTTTCGCGGGCCTGAGGGCCCACTCCAAGTTCCCTCCCACCACTGCCAGCGCGTGGGCCAGCGGTGCCGGAAGACGGCACCCGACCCACGCTGCGGCGTCGAGCATCCCGGCCAGTACCCGCGCCGCCCGTGGACCGCGGCCGAACCGTGGGTCGGTCCCGGGACGGAGCGATCGACCGGGGAGATCCGTATCGGCCGGCCCCGGGCCGACGATGGCCGGACGGTCGGAGGCGCTCCACTGCGACCACGAGCCCGGGTAGAGGCGTCCCCGTCCGAGGCCAGCGTGCTCCATGGCCAGAAGGTCGTGGCAGGCGCTGACCCCCGACCCGCAGTAGACGACCGTTTCACCGGCGTCGGCCACCCCCAGGGTGGCGTAGCGCTCCCGAAGCTGGTCGGTGCTGCGAAACCGTCCGTCGACGCTGAGGTTGTCAGCGAAGGGGGCGCTTAGCGCTCCGGGTATGTGGCCTGCTCGGGAATCGACCGGTTCGGTGTCGCCCCGGTAACGCTCGGAGCTCCGGGCGTCGAGGAGGATTCCCCGGTCGATCCAGCCGGCCGCCTGGTCTATGTCGACAAGGGCGCTGTCCGGCCATGAGCGCGCCGGGCAATCAACTGGTGTCGGTTTCGTTTCTCCGGTGGCCAGGGGTCCCGCCCAGGCATCCAGGCCGCCGTCGAGGAGGGCGGCGGGCTGACCGAGGATCCGCAGCATCCACACCAGGCGTCCGGCCACCATTCCTCCGACGTCGTCGTAGGCCACCACCGGGTCGTCGGGGCGGATTCCCAGGCCACCGAGGGCGTCGGCGAAGTCAGTCGGTTCGGGCAGCGGGTGCCGGCCAGCGGCCGCGCGCGGCGGGCCGGCCAGGTGGGCGTCTAGGTCCACGAAGACCGCGCCGGGGATGTGGCCGGCCCGGTAGGCGTCGCTCCCTGAGCGGCCATCCAGGTACCAGCGCACGTCGCAGACCACCATCGTGTCGCCCAGTTGCTCCAGGTCGACGACGTGGATGATCGGGCCGAGATCGGTCACTGGGTCATGTTCCCAGACCGGGAGACCCGA
>JAKURX010000022.1 GCA_022451505.1 Acidimicrobiales bacterium
ATCAACTGGAATAGCAGGCCAGAGGGCGTTTCCGGGTGTTTGCGCAGGTCAGCGGTTTGGGGTGCATCGATCTGGGGGACCGAAGGTCCCGAGTTCAAATCTCGGCAGCCCGACAAACAGTGTGCAGGTCAGGCGGTGTTTCCTGGAAGCACCCTCTGGCCTGTAATCGTCCTAGGGGTTTAGCTGGGAGAGATCTATGAGCCAACTTGGTGACGACCTGGGCGTTCGGGTCCTCCGCTGCCGCCAGGTACGATCACCGGACCCCAGAGGTCCGACTCTTGCCCCAGCTGGAACAAAGCAACCATGAAGCAACCATCCGCAGCGATTACCGCGATGCCACGGTCGGGGATTCGAGTCATCATGGACCTCGCAATGGCCATGCCGGACTGCATCCGGCTCGAAGTCGGCGAACCCAACTTTCCAACCGCACCGCACATCATCGATGCCGCCCACCGCGCCGCGCTCGACGGGCAAACGAGGTACACAGACAACTCGGGGATCAACGGCCTCCGGGAAGCGATTGCCGAGCACCGGGGGCTCTGCGCTGGCCGGACTGTGTTGGCCGATCAGGTCGTTGTGACGACGGGCGCCATGGGAGCGCTGTTTTCTGCTCTTATCGCCCTGGTAGACCCGGGTGACGAGGTTATTGTCTTCGACCCAGGTTGGCCGAACTATCGGATGCAACTCCAGTTGATCGGAGCGAAGCCCGTGGTGGTAGCCACCACGGAGGCCACCGGCCATATTCCGACCGTAGAGCAACTCGAAGCAGTCGCAACTCCTCGCACCAAGGTCGTGATGGTCAACTCGCCGAGTAACCCCACCGGAGCGGTTATTGACCGGGGCCGAATGGCCGGCCTAGTCGAGTTCGTCAGGTCGGTCGATGCCTACATGGTTTCGGACGAGGTCTACGAGGAGATGGTTTTCGACGAGTCGTATGTTTCGGCCGCCGTCCATGACACCGACGGCCGTGTGGTGAGCATCCACAGTTTCTCGAAGACCTATGCGATGACCGGCTGGCGTGTGGGCTACGCGGTGGCGTCGCCGGAGGTTGCTCCGTTTATCCGGAAGTGTCAGGAACCGACGATTGGTTGCGTAAACGCTCCGGCCCAGTATGCGGCCCTGGCCGCCCTCACCGGATCTCAGGAGCTGGTTGAGGGGATGCGCTGCGCTTATCGGGACCGTCGCGACACCGTTCTTCCTCTACTTGAGGCCGCGGGCGTACCGGCCTTTAAACCGGGAGGTGCTTTCTACCTTTGGGTGGATATCTCAGGGTCTGGGAGGACGGATATGGAGTTTGCTACCGACCTGATTCAGAACCAGAAGGTGGCGGTCGTTCCCGGTACTGCTTTCGGATCTGGGAATACCGGCCGTGTGCGGATTTCTCTCGCTACCGATCCGGGCGAACTGAACGAGGGGGTCCGTCGGCTCATCGACGAGGTCCGGTCCTAGGTGCCTGCCGAGACGGCAGCCTCTGAGGGGTAGCCGTCTCGGAGCTCCGCTTCTCCCCTTGGTGACCAGTGGTCGCCGAGCGGCAACCTGAGGTCGTGCCGCTTCACGATCCGGCATGGCTGTCCTTGGGAGACGAGAAGGCGGATCTCGTCGGGTTGCCGATGTAGGAGATAGGAGTACACGGTCGGATAGGCGCTGTGGCTACAGATGCCGGTGTTCCCTTGGTCGTGGCTCGACTGGAGGCTGAGGATGTCCTCAAGACATTCTGCCTTGGCCAGTCGGTCTGCCGACGAAAGGAGTCGAGGTCTACTGGTGGTTGTGTCCTGGTCGGCTGGGGTGCTCCCGAACCGGAGGTGGTGGTTTGTACGGGTCAGCCGGTCGGAATGGCACTCAACGGCGATTTCGTTGCCCCTTACGTCGAGTCCGGCGACCATTTCGTCGTCGACCATGAGAAGGTTGGCGCACCAGTAGGGCCGTTTCTGGACGGCACGCTCCACTGCGTCGATTGCTGATTTGACGTCACGACCCTCGACGAGTGCGATCTTGGTGAGGAGGTCGTAGTTGGTCCCCTCGGGTGGTTCCCCGCGGACGTTGGAGTCGCTGCAGAGAAGGCCATAGCGGTTCGCGCCCAACGAAAAACCTGAGAACTCATCGGCTGACGAATCGGGGCGGTCCCAGGTTGAGATGCCCTCCACACCGAAGACCTCTGCCGAAATGACCAACCGGTCTTCGAAGCAGTCCCGACCGAAGTCCTTGTTCTTGAACATCAAGTAACTACCGTCGCTGAGGCGGAGGGCCCCGGTCGTGCACATGTTCCAACCCTACGTGCGCTCCTCCTCGGTTTGAAGACCCGCTTGCTAGGCTGCGGCGCTTGTCGGCCTGATGGACTGGGAATGACTGACACGATTGAGACTTCCGAGGCGAATGAGTTGAACCTGGTGGATCGGGTGTATCGGTCCACGAGGGCAGCGATCGTGGACGGTACATACGCCCCTGACGCGCGGTTGCGATTGAACACTCTGGCCAGCGAAAACGAGGTCAGTCTCATTCCCGTGCGGGAGGCACTGCGACTACTTGAACGGGAGCGGCTCGTCATCGCCACCCCCAACAAGGGCGCCCGGGTCGCTCCGGTTTCTCTGACGTGCCTCACCGACCTGTACCGGGTCCGCAAAATCGTCGAAGTTGAGGCCATCCGTCTAGCCGCACCAAAGTTGCGGAAGGACTCGATCACAACGCTGCGTGAGTTAGTTGACGAGATGGTCGCTCGGTTTGATGTGGAGGACGACAAAGGGTTCCTCGCCTTGCACAGAGATTTCCACTTCGGTATTTACGACCTCAGCGGGTCGGATTGGTTGAGACACATCATCGAGATCCTCTGGGGTCATGCCGACCGCTATGTACGGCTGGCAGTTCGTCACTCGATTCTTAACGGGCTTGTGCAGGACGACATTCAGCGCACGTCCGTAGAAGATATTGGTAATGACCACCACTCGATTCTTGACAAGCTTGAGGAGGACGACATTGACGGAGCCGCGGCGGCAGTGATTTCCGATCTCGATGGGACGATCAATCGAATCCGGAACGCCATTAGCGAGGGCCTGGTCGAAAGCGAGGTTTGACTCCGGCCCACCCTGCTGATCAGGGCATCCAATACGGTCGTCAGGCGGACTGAGGTAGTGGACGGTCGTCTGCAAGAGCCCTTCGGAACCACGCGGCCGTCTCAGCCACAGCAGTTTCTAGGGGAGTGTGGATGGTCGTGCCGAGCCGTTCGTGAAGCGGGGTACCCACCATCCCGTGGGGAAAAGGAAGAGGGGCCTCCCCACAGGTAATTCCTGTGGCTCCGGTGGCATTCGTAATCGCCTGGATGAAGTCCTCGACGGTGACGATGTCACCTCCAAGTCCGAAGAGTTCGGCGTCCTCGGGGCTGGTGCGAGCAACTTCGATGAAGGTTCTCGCCACGTCGGGTGCGTACTGGAATCCCAGTGTTCCCCCGTAGTCGATGTGGTAATCCTCGTTTCGGACAGCGGCGAGAATGGCGCTGGTTGGTTGAGATGTCAACCCTTGATCGCGCCCTGGACCGAAAACAGTGTGTGGGACCAACCCGATGCTGGGCAGGCCGTCTTCGAGGTTGTAGACGCGAGCCATTGCCTCGTTCGCGCACTTCCAGACCCCGTAGAGCGTGGTGGGGCGCCGCTCCGCGTCGGTGCCGAGAACGGGAACCGGGTAGTCGTCGTTGGTCCCGAAGACGGCGACGCTGCTCGCATAGACCAGGTGCCGGATGGACTGCCGCAGAGCTGCCTCGAACACGTTTAGGGTGCCGACCACGTTGACTAGGGCTCCTTCCGGCCGGTTCTGGCGACAGAACGGAACCTGCAGCGCTCCGAGGTGGATCAGATGGGTGATTCCCTCGGTAACCCGGTCGACCTGCTTGGGGTCGGTGAGATCTCCCTGGACGTACTCGACCCTGTCGCGAGGCTCGGCGTCTAGAACAAGTTGATGACGCCGGTCGTCGTCGCTGAGGTCGAAGGCGACCACGTGAGCGCCGTCGTTAAGTAGGTGGAAAATCACCCAGCTGCCGATGCAGCCCATCGCACCGGTAACGAGATAGCGGTCTGTGCTCATTGGCCGTTCCCCGAGAGGCTGGGAGTTCCGCTGGCCGTCCACGACCGCGAGAAATTCACTACCGACAACTTTATAAGGTTGGACCAACGGTCTAGCGTGCCGAGTCAGGCGAATCTGGAGGGGTGCTTCGGTGACGGCAACCTTGATCACTGGGTGTTCAACCGGGATCGGCCTAGCAACAGCTATCCATCTAGCCGGACGCGGTCATTCGGTTTACGCCTCAGTGCGCGACCTGGCGACTAGCGAAGGTCTTCGTGGAGCCACCGAAGAAGCGGGAGTGGCGTTGACGGTTCTCTCGTTGGACGTTGACAGTCCCGAGTCCATCCGGGCCGGAGTTGAACGGGTGGTCGAGGAGGCGGGTCGTGTGGACGTACTGGTCAACAACGCAGGAGTCGGAGATCTGTGGGCGGTTGAGGACACCACTGAAACCGACCTGCTGCAAATGTTCAGAACGAATGTCTTTGGCCCTATCGCGCTCATCCGTGCTGTTCTCCCGGGGATGCGCGCCGCGGGGTCGGGGACCATTGTGAATGTGAGTTCGGTATCGGCACGGATTGTTTCGGCTTTTTCAGGCCCGTATGCGGCCACCAAGTGCGCCCTGGAGGCCATCACACAGGCCGTCGCAGTGGAGGGAGCGGCGCACGGCATTCGTTGTGTGGCTATCGAGCCGGGGTTCACACAGACACCGATGCTGGAGAAGGCACTGTCTAGCCTGCCGTCTACTGAGGGTCCCTATTCCACGGTTGCCGGCTTCATCCGGGCTCTCTACAAGGACGGCACCGAGACCGGAGGCAATCCGATAGACGTCGCCCGAACTATCGAAGCGGCGATCGAGTCGGAGGAGACTGTGATCCAGCATCCGGTCGGTGCGGCAGCCGAATGGGTGATCAACGGCCGGGCAGCGGCCTCCGATCAGGACTGGGTAGATCTCTGGACAAGAACAACCGAGGAAGAGTTCGGGTCTCGGTTCCAGGAGTTGTTCGGAGATCCGCCGTAGCAAGCACCACCAGCAACGTACACACGAGAGAAGAGGTAGTTCACGTGGACTTCCGGAGAACCGATGACATCGAGGAGGCCTTGGCCTCCCTCGCCGAACTTGGGTCCGATGCCCAGGTTCTGGCCGGTGGTACCGACGTGATGATCCAGATCCAGCGTGGTGAGCTCGATCCCGGGACTCTCGTGCACATCGAGCGAGTCGACAGCATCGGAGAGATCACCGAGAACGGCCGGCTTACCGTCGGTGCCCTTGCCACCCACCTCGAACTTAGCCGTCACCCGGCTCTTCTCGACCGCTATCCGTCGATCTCATACTCAGCCTCCCTGGTCGGAGGGTGGCAAACCCAGGCCGTTGGAACGATCGGGGGCAACGTCTGTAACGCTTCGCCGGCCGCGGACCTTCTCCCGCCACTCCTAGTCCACGGGGCGAGAGTTCTTGTTGCTAGCCAAGACCGGGGTGAGCGGGAGCTTCCGCTTTCCGACTTTGTCGTTGGGCGTCGTTCAATTGCCCGTGAGCCTGATGAGTTGGTCACAGGCTTCAGCCTTGATCCGGTGGAGGAGGGCACGGCCGATTCGTATCGGAAGGTGGGACGTCGGGGCGCGATGGAGGTGGCGATCGTAGGTGTCGCCGTCCGGCTCTCTGTTGACAGCGGAGCAACCATCAAGGAAGCACGTGTGGCGGTGTGTTCAGTGGGGCCGGTTCCGTTCCGGGCAACAGCGGCTGAGGAATCCCTGATCGGGCTAACTGCCGACTCAGACGAGGTTGCCGCCGCGGGGCAGTTGCTGCTCGAGCAGTCCCAGCCGATCGACGACGCGCGAGCTACAGCCCGGTATCGCACGATGGTCCTTCCACGTGTCTTTGAAAGCGTCGTGACTGATTGTTACCTCCGGGCGACAGGACCTTTGCGGTGACGGTGGCCGAAGACTCGGTGAGCGTCAATGGCCGGTCGGTCACGGTTAAATCATCGGCTGGGACGACACTTCTGGAGTTCCTGCGTGAGTCATTGGGTCTTCTCGGCACCAAGGAAGGCTGCTCCGAGGGGGAATGCGGCGCCTGCACGGTGCTCGTTGACGGGCAACCCCTCCACTCATGCATCTATCCCGCTCTGGCAGCCCAGGGTCGGACAGTGGAGACCATCGAAGGTATCAGTAAGGGTGGCGATCTGAGTTCGCTACAGGCGGCACTAATAGCGGCCGGCGGAGTGCAGTGTGGTTTCTGCACTCCGGGATTTCTGATGACCCTTACTGCGCTCCTACGCGATGACCCGAGTCCGGATCCTGACCAGGTAGCCCGGGCGGTTGCAGGGAACATCTGTCGATGCACGGGTTACGCCCAGATTGTCGAAGCTGTCGCAGCCGACCTTCCCCGGCCGGGAGGGACGAGATGAGCCTGATCGGCGCCCCGGTGATTCGAACTGACGCCGTGGCCAAGGTTCGTGGCGAGTCGATCTATGGAGTCGACTATGTGGTGCCGGGGATGTTGCACGGCTGTCTGCTGCGATCCCCCGTGCCCGCAGGGATGATCACCCGGTTGGACACCAGTGCAGCTGCGGCAATGCCGGGAGTGCATGCGGTGTGCACCTCGGCCGATCAGCCCGATACCCGGGCAGGCTGGGTGCTCTGTGAGCAGCGGATGTTCGCGACCGGCCGGGTCCGGTACGAGGGCGAGCCTGTTGCCGTTGTGGTCGCGGACTCGCCCAAACAGGCGGCTGCCGCCATCGCCGCCATCGACCTAGAAATCGACGAGGCTCCGGGGGTCGACTTGGCGTCGGCGATGGCTGAAGATCCTGAAACCCCTCTCGTGCATCCAGAGTGGAAGAGCTACCAGCCTGTTGCGGGACCCGAGATGGATCACCCGCGTCGACGGAACGTTGCGGCGGAAATGACCTCCGAACCCGAGGGCGTCGAGGCTCTCTTCGCTGAGGCAGCGCTGGTAGTGGAAGACCAACTGGTGAGCGACCGTCAATATCAGGCCTACATCGAGCCGAAAAGTGCAGTAGCGCTCTTCGCCGAGGGTCGGTACACCGTCCACACCGCTGTGCAATACCCCTTCAACGTCCGTGACCGGGTCGCCCAGTTTCTCGGCGTTCGATCCTCCGACGTGAGGGTGATCGGCCACACGATCGGTGGCGCCTTCGGCGGGAAGCTCGACGCGGCACTTGAGCCGATTGCTGCGTTCATGGCCCAGCAGACCGGGCGACCGGTGCGGCTCGTCAACAATCGGACCGAGGATCTGCTGACCTGCCCAAGCCGCGAGAACGCGGTCGTACGGATCCGAACAGCGCTCGACGCCGAGGGCAACATGATCGCCCGCGAGCTGCTCTGCGACATGGACAACGGCGCCTACAGTGCAGAATCAATCTGGTTGGCATCAATTCCGCTCCACCTAGCCAAGGGCGTCTATCAGGTCGGCCCAACCCGGGTAGTTAGCCGACTCCACTACACCAACACCGCACCCACCGGAGCGTTTCGCGGGGTAGGAGGCACCTACCTCTACGCGGCGGTTGAACGGCACATGGACTCGATTGCTGACGCCCTCGGAGTCGACCGACGCAACTATCGACTTGACCACCTTCTCGTCGATGGCGACACCCTCCTGAACGGACAGGTTCTCGACGACGCAAGCGTTCTAGGTGAGGCCTTCGACCGGCTCGAAGAGATCGCACCGTGGGCCGAGGTCAATGCCTCCAAAGGTCCCTACCAAGGAGTCGGGCTCGGAGGATGTCTCTGGCTAACGAACCCTATGCCCGGCCAGGCCACGGTGAAGGCCAACGAGGACGGCACAATCAGCGTCATCACAAGTGCCACAGACAACGGTTCGGGCGCGGTGACCATGGGGATCACTCAGATCGTTGCCGACGAGTTCGGAGTCGACCCCACAGACATACACATCACCGCCCCGGACACCGATGTCACCGGCTACGACGCTGGATCCCAGGGGAGCCGGACCACACATATCGTCGGACGCGCGGCGCGCGATGCCTCCCTGGAGGTAAAGCGACAACTCGCCGATGTGGCGGCCGGGATGTTGGAGGCCAATCCGACCGACTTGGAGTTCACCAATGGAACGGTAGGTGTAGTCGGCGCACCGGGATCGCGGGTATCACTTGCCGAAGTTGCCGCCGCCGGAACGTGGACGGTCGGTCCGATTGCCGCGACGGGGTCGTATACGACACCGCCCGTGGAATTCGACCCAGGCTGTGCGAACGGTCTGTTGTTTCCGACCATGCCGACGCTGACCTACCACGCGCACATGGCGGTGGTCGAAGTTGACCCGGTTACCGGAGAGGTCACCGTTCAGCGCTACGTAGTGGTCCAAGACGTCGGGCGAGTCATCAACCCGACCGGTGTACGGGGTCAGATCCAGGGTGGCGTGGCACAGGGGATTGGCCACACCCTCTACGAGAGCCTGCGGATCAAGGACTGCCGCTACCTGGAGCGGACTCTGGAGACCTACCGACTCCCTCTGGCGGTGGACATTCCCACCGTAGAGCTCATTACCCTCGAACACCCCGACTCTGAAGGCCCTCACGGGGCGAAGGGAGTTGGAGAGCCACCCATTTCACTTGTTTCGGCAGTGGTGGCGAACGCGGTCAGCGATGCGACTGGATCACCCGTGGAGAGGATCCCCATCACACCCGAGGATGTCCTCGACGCTCTTGACCGGCGATGAACGAACCTCCGAGGAGACTCGGACCGGATGAACTTGCTGATCTGGCAGTTGGTTGCACCGTTCTGGCCGGCGGAGGAGGTGGCGACCCGAGGGTCGGTCTCCTAATGGCTTTGCATGCCGTCGCAGAAGCGGGGCCCGTGCCATTGGTCGACCTTGACGACCTTGATCCTGAAGGACTGGTTCTTCCCTCGGGGATGATTGGTGCCCCCACGGTAATGGTTGAGAAGATCCCCAACGGCGCCGAGAGTCGCGTCATCCGGTCGGCACTTGAGGCCCGCCTCGGGCGCGCTGTAGTGGCGATGATGTGTTTGGAAATGGGAGGGATCAACGGAGTCCTTCCCGTCGCTTGGGCAGCAGACGCCGGGTTGCCGTTGGTTGACGGAGACCTGATGGGAAGGGCCTTCCCGGAGGTCCAGATGTGTACCCCCCACCTCTACGACATTCCAGCCTGGCCCTGCGCGATAGCCGACGAGCGACTCCAGGTGGTGACGTACGAGACGCGCGACAACGTTTGGCTCGAGCGGCTTGTCCGGAACACCGTCTCGACGCTCGGTGGCTGTGCCTGCTCGAGTCTTTACCCGATGACTGTAGAGGTCGCTCGTACACCCACGATCCGAGGGACCGTTTCGGCTGCCATTGCCGTAGGTGAGGCGATCCGGACTGCGCCGGATGACCCCTTCGACTCCCTCGCCGAGGTGCTCCCGTTACGGTCCCTGCTCGTCGGAAAGGTTGTCGACGTGGAGCGCCGAACCGAGGGCGGCTTCGTTCGGGGCTCAGCGACGATCGAGGGAACGGCTGAGGATCAGGGTCGCGTGCTCGACATCGAGTTCCAGAACGAGAACCTCGTAGCCATCGAGGACGGTGAGGTGCTGGCCACCGTCCCAGACATCATCACCCTCCTGGACAGCTACACAGCGCACGGCATCGTGACCGAACACATCCGATATGGCCAGCGGGTCACAGTGGCTGTGTTTCCCGCACCGACCCAGTGGACCTCCGACCGGGGCCTGGCAGTGGTCGGGCCACGCGTCTTCGGCTACGACGTCGACTACCGCCCCTGTCACCCCTCGCAATGACCGGAAGCGTCGATCTTCGAGTGGGCATCGACGTGGGCGGTACCAACACTGACGCGGTCGTCCTAGATGTCAGCGACCGTGTTCTGGCCAAGGCGAAGACCCCGACGACATCAGACACACAGGAGGGTGTGTCGGCTGTTCTCGACTCGGTGGTTCGCGCGCCGAACGTGTCCCTTGACAGGATCACCCATGTAATGCTCGGTACGACACACGCCACTAATGCGGTACTCGAGCGACATGGCTTGTACCGGGTAGCCGTGGTACGGGTCGCTGGCCCGGCCAGCCACTCGATACCCCCGCTCTTCGACTGGCCCGCGGATCTGAGGTCCACTGTCCTCGCTGGGAAGGTCATCGTGGACGGAGGCTCCGAGTTGAGCGGGCAGGAGCTAGCGGAGTTCGGTCGCGGCGAACTAGCTAGGTTCCTGGGCGACCTTGGTGAAGAGGTTGACGCGGTTGCCATCACCGGTGTCTTTTCGCCGGTGGCCCCGGACCATGAACTCGCTGCCGAGGAGGTGGTCGGGGAGGTTCTCGGAGATATCCCCGTTTCGCTCAGCCACGGCATTGGTGCTCTCGGCCTCCTCGAGCGGGAGAACGCGTGTGTGCTCAACGCTGCCTTACTCGGCGTGGCCAACCGGATTGTCAACGGCCTCACCCAGGCGCTGGTAGCTCAGGGCATTGAGGCACAGGTGTTCATCGCGCAGAACGACGGCACTCTCATGGGTCTTGACTACGTGCTCAGGAACCCGGTTCTGACAATCGGTAGTGGCCCTGCCAACAGTATGCGCGGCGCCGCATTTCTAACCGGTGTAACTGACGCCCTCGTCGTGGACGTGGGCGGCACTTCGACTGATGTCGGTGTAATGAGCCGTGGTTACCCGCGTGAGTCGAGTGCTCCAGTTGACATTGGCGGCGTCCGGACCAACTTCCGCATGCCCGACCTAGTAAGCGTGGCCCTCGGAGGTGGAACAATCGTCCGGAGGGGTGGCGACGGATTGGCCGTTGGTCCCACGAGCGTCGGGTATCGCATCGGCGAGGAAGCCATTGTCTTTGGAGGGTCGACCAGCACCCTGACCGACGCCGCGGTCTGGGCCGGTCGGGCCGCTATTGGAGACCCGTCGCGGCTTGTCGGAAAGGATGACGAACTCGAGGAGGCGCTGGTGGTCGCCGACCAGCGGCTCGCCGATGTAATCGACGCCGTCAAGACCTCAAAGGCGGACGTCCCCCTGGTAGCAGTCGGGGGAGGCAGCATCCTGGTACCCGATGCAATACCGGGGGTCTCAGTGGTGCAGAGACCGGAGAACTATGACGTGGCGAACGCGATTGGGGCCGCTATAGCGTCTGTATCGGGGCAGGTAGACCGGGTATACAAGCTTGGTGAGAACAGTAGAGAGGAGGCGCTTAGACAGGCCTCTGAGGCCGCTCGGATGGAGGCGGTTGCCGCAGGCGCTGATCCGGGCACCACCGAGATCGTCGAACTTGAGGAGGTTCCGATGGCCTACCTCACCGAGCCGGTGGTGCGGATTCGCGCCAAAGCTGCAGGGAATCTAGGGATTCAATGACACTGATGGCCGAAAAGGACTGTTGCGTCCATACGAGAAGAAAGGAAGATGGAAATGACTGATACATACTCACCGGTGGGTGTGATCCTCCACGGTTCGACTCCACCCGAGGAGTTGGTTGACCTCTGCCGGCTGGTCGAGGACTGCGAGTTCGGTGAACTCTGGTTGAGCGAGGACTATTTCTTCCTAGGGGGGATCTCTAGTACCGCCGTAGCTCTCCAGTCGACCGAACGGATTCCCGTTGGCCTAGGCATAATCTCGGCTGTTGTCCGCCATCCGGCGGTCACCGCAATGGAACTCTCGACCATCGCGCGGCTGTTTCCGGGTCGAATGATGGCCGGGATCGGCCACGGTGTTCCAGCTTGGACCCAACAGATGGGCCTGTACCCGGCGTCGCCCCTCACCTCCATGAGGGAGGCCGTAACGGCCATCCGGCGCCTTCTCGAAGGGGAAACCTTGACTGAGGAGGGTGACTACTTCAGCTTCGACGAGGTTGTCCTCACCCACCCAGCAGAAGGGGTACCGCTCTACTGCGGGGTGGTCGGGCCGAAATCCCTCGAACTCTCAGGAGAGATTGCCGACGGAACGGTGGTGTCGGTAGTTGCGGCACCGCGGTACCTCGAGTTTGCCAGGGCAGCGATTGCCCGTGGTGCTGAGGTCAGTGGCCGCGACGCGGATCAGCACCGTCTGCCAACGTTTGCCCTTTACAACGTCGATACCGATCGGGAAAAGGCTCGGGAGGCGGCTAAGGCATTACTCGCCTTCTATCTGGCGGCCGTAGGCCCGACCGCTATGACCGGTGTCTATGAGGTAAACGACCAGTTGTCGGACATGATTTCTCGTGGCGGCCCGGATGTCGTCGCGGCTGAGATGCCCGAGGAGTGGCTCGACACATTCGCCATTGCAGGTGAACCTGACGAATGCGCCGAGAAGATCACGGCTTTGCTCGGAGCCGGAGCGACAAGTGTGGTGCTCGCACCCGTGCCACCGGACAACAATCGTGAACTGATCGAGTTGACCGCATCGTCCGTTCTTCCATTGCTGTAGAAATCGATCCACGAAGGAGGATTTACTTATGAGCGAGAGGATTGTCTTCTTCCTCACCAAGCTTTCCAGCGAGGAGGAACGTGATGATTACGAAGCCTGGGTCCGTGAAACCGACGTACCGACCGCCCGAGGACTGCCTGGAGTGCAGAAATACCGGGTGGTGAGGCTCGAAGGCCCAGTCATGGACGGTGTTGGCAGGCCGTCCTATGACTACATCGAGATCATCGAGGTGTCAGACCTCGAGACCTACCAGGGCGCTCTCGGTGGTGTCGACCCCGAGTTCCTTGCCCAGTTCACAGGGTTCATCGGCGAGTTCGAGAGTGTGCACGGCTGTGTAGTGGAATGACCGAACCGGTGCGCTTCGGTCTCGGTGTTCCCACGGCCACCGAGGGGATGATGTACCCGGTTCCCTACGCGGGAATCGAGGATGCCGTCCGTCTGGCGACCGAAGCCGAGGCGCTGGGGTACGACTCGGTATGGGGAAACGACCACGTGTCCACCCAGGGCTACGTGCGTCGCGAATACGACCAGCCACCCTCGTTCTTCGATCCGTTGACCTACCTTGCCTTTGTTGCCGCGGTAACCGAGCGCATCCGACTGGCGACATGTGTTCTTGTGCTGCCGTTTCGCCACCCAGTCCTGGTTGCCAAGCAGGCAGCAACCTTGGACCAGCTATCCGGTGGCCGGTTCGTCCTTGGGGTTGGCGTGGGTGCCTACCGTGAGGAGTTCGAGGCGATGTGGCCAGAACGGGCCCTCCACCGCGGCCACTACGTTGACGAGTCGATTGAAGCCCTGAGCCTTCTACTGAGCGACCGGAGGGCGACCTATACCGGCGACGTCGTTGCCTTTGATGATGTGGAGAGCTTTCCTAAACCAGTGCAAAAGCCCCTCCCCATCCTCTCGGGAGGGAACTCACGGGCGGCTCGTCGTCGAGCAGCCCGGTACTGCAGCGGCTGGCTTCCCGCCTGCCTGACACCTGCGGAGTATCGGGACGGGCTGACGGAGATACAAGAGGAGGCAATGCGGGCCTCGCGGAGCCTGGACGGGTTCGAAGCGGCGATCCAGGTTGCGGTCTCGGTCGACTCAACCCACGAGGTTGCAGTAGAGCGATTCAGATCATCCCAGATCTACTCGCACCTTATGTCGCTGTCGGATTCGACCATGCAAGGGCGGCTTGCCGACGACCTTGAGGACCGCAATCTTGTCGGCACTCCGGACGCTGTGTGTGAGAAGGTCTCCCGATACGCCGAGGCGGGTGTGTGCACCCTTGCCGGGCTGCTCTTCGCGACCGACACTGTGGAGGCGACCCTGGACGCTATGTCTATGTTCGCCGAGGAGGTTGTCGACTCATGGACACCGTGACCTCGGCGACGACTCAGCGGCTCCTCACGGAACTCGAGGCCAGCTCGCTTGATGGCCTGGTGGTTAGCCATCCGGCCAACGTCGCCTACGCAACGGGCTACAGGAGCGTGGCCGCCGGGATAATGCTGGGTGCCCGTATGGCGGCTTGTGTGACCCCTGACCGCCGTGTCTTAGTCGCCTCGGCCTCCGATGCGGCCGCCGCTCTCGACACTGGAATTTTCGCGGAAGATTACGTGCCTTTCGGGCGGTTCTTCTTCGAATCAGCCGAAGGAAATGATCCCGCGGCATCCATGTCTGACGTGAACGCTGATCTTGAGTCGGCGATGGAGGAGGCCCTGGCCCGATCGGGCTTTAGAGGAACGGTTGGGGTTGATGCTCTCGTCCCCGATCCGATCCGTGGCCTTATCGAGCAACAGAGCGGCGTGGAAAAGGTGGTGGAAGCCGACGATTGGATTATGGGAGCCCGCGCGATCAAGACCGCTCCCGAGACGGAACGAATGCTCTCGGCGATCCGGTGCACCGAAGCCGGTATTGAGCGGGCGCTGGGAGAAGCAGGTCCAGGCGTCACTGAGCGCGAACTGGCCGGCATCGTTGCCCAGGCCATGGTGGAAGGAGGAGCGGAGCCCCGGTTCCTCGTTGCGACCACCGGGCCGCGCAGCGCTCTTTCCGATGCTCGGGCGACCGATCGGGAGTGGAACCCGGGTGAGCTCCTGCGCTTCGACGTCGGCTGCACCTTCGACGGCTACTGGTCCGACATCGGTCGGACCGCGGTGCTCGGAGAACCTTCCTCTGAACAGGCCCGCTGCTACGCGGCGATACTCGCCGGCGAGGGGGAACAGCTCGACGCTGCTCGACCGGGGATGACCGCTGGCCAGCTCTTCGATGTTGCTGTTCAAGCTGTTGAGGCGGCGGGCCTGCAGCCTTACCGTCGCCATCACTGCGGCCATGCCATCGGAAGTGAGGTCTATGAGCGACCGATCGTCTCCCCGGGCTCGGAGGTCGAACTCCAGCCAGGGATGGTCTTCTGTGTGGAGACCCCCTACTACCGCCTCGGTTGGGGAGGGATGATGGTCGAGGACGCCATCCAGATCACCACTGAAGGAAACCGACGATTGACCTCCCTCGATCGCTCCCTTCGCGTCGTTCCGGCCTGATGGGTGCTTACCAGGGGCGTCTTGCCTGTCCAAGGTGCCTAACCGACGTACAAGAGGACAACGCGTTCCGAGGCTGCCCCTCATGCCGGAGGGAGGATCTGGCAGTCAACGTCCACCCCGTCTACCAGCTCGACGGGGTCTCGCTTGAAGTCGACCAATCGGCACAGGGCGTGTTCGGTTACCGCTCCCTACTTCCCCTTCGAGAGGACACGGCCCCAGTGAGCCTAGGTGAGGGGTCGACGCCCCTTATCCGCTTAAGAGACCTCGGCGAACGGATTGGTCTCGACCGGCTCTATGTCAAGGACGAGACCCGGAACCCGACATGGTCGTACAAGGATCGTCTAGCGGCCGTTGCGGTTAGCCACGCCCGGGGGGCGGGAGCAGACACAGTGGTGGTAGCCACTACCGGTAACCACGGGGCCGCCGTGGCCGCCTATGCAGCAGCGGCCGGGCTGAGGTGCGTTGCGCTCACCCTCGAAAGCGTCCCGTCGACCATGAAGGTACTGATGCAGGTGTACGGAGCCGAGGTAGTAGCACTCGCCTCTGGTCCGGAGCGGTGGACGCTAATGAGGAAGGCAGTGGAGGAGTTCGGCTGGACTCCGATGTCCGGTCTTGCCGATCCGCCGGTCGGATCGAACCCATTCGGTATCGATGGCTACAAGACAATCGCTTACGAGTTGATCACCCAACTGGAACGGACCCCCGACGTCGTGGTCGTGCCAACCGCCTATGGGGATGGCCTTGCCGGTATCTGTCGGGGATTCGACGACCTGCGCGAGCTGGGTGAAATCGAAACGGTTCCCAGGATGGTGGCCGCCGAGGCACTCGGTCCTTACTCGGCTTCTCTTGCCTCAGAGAGCGAGACGCCGGTCAGCGTTTCAGCGAGGCCCAGCGTCGCCTTCTCCATTGCCAGTCCGGTTGCCACCTATCAGGGGATTCGGGCGATCCGGGATACGGGGGGGACGTCAGTGGTAGTAAACGAGGATGCGAAGATCCTGGCCGGTCAGTCCCAACTGGCCTCCGCCGGGCTCTACGTCGAGGCTTCCGCAGCCATCTTCCTTCCTGCCGTCGCGGAGCTTGCTGCTGGTGGCGAGATCCACAGAGATGACATCGTGGTCTGCATCGCGACCTCCTCTGGGCTAAAGGATGTCGATGCCACAGCCGGGACTCTGCCGGCCGTTCCGTCCATCGCTCCTGACCTCGATGACCTTGCCCTCGCCATCGGAGAGATCTGATGGCAGCAACTGGGGATGTCTTCGCGACAAGAGACGTCGTTGATCGGTTCTACGCGGCCTTCTTGGCAGGTGACCCCGGCGGCATGCTCGACCTTATGTCGTCATCGGTAAGAGTCCGGTTCCTGGGCCAGGCCGATCTGCAGGGGATTGAGGCGGCAAGAAGGTTCTTCACATTCTCGGGTGGCCTCCTCTCAGATCTGGAGTTCCGGATCGAGGAGCGAATCTTCGACGGGCAGTGGGCGGCCGTTACCTGGACCGAGACTGCTTCTGTTGCCTCATCGGGTGAACCGTGGGAGAACCATGGCGTCGATGTGATCCGTATCGAGCACGGTGAGGTCACGCTTGTTCACGAGAACAACGACGTCAGGGTGGTACACGCCCATCTCCCGAGGTTCGATCCCGAGTCCTGAGTCGGATCAGGCGAGCGGGCTGTAGTCCAGGTCATATCCGAAGGCCCGGGGTCCGACCACCTCCAGGGCTTCCGGTGTCTTCAGAAGTTCGGAACAAGGGATGGTCAGAACATCTGCCCGGAATCCGTATCGCACAACCTCGGTGGTCAGCGGCTCTCCACGATCAGTCGAAACAAGAGTAATGAGATCAGGAACGACGACCTTTGGTTCCCCGTCCTCGGAGATCACCAGATTCTCGTTCTGAAACTCGATTCGGATCGTACGGTCAGCATCGTCGTCGGTGCCTTCGAGTACCAAGTGTCCTCGGGCAAACCCACGTGTCGTCCTACGTTCAAGATCCACAACCTTCCCTCGTAGATACCGGCGTCCGCCCGTCACCGAGATAATTGCCTCTCCGGGATCCTGGTGGGTTCGCCGGGCGTCAAGTACCGCCAAACCGATCCGGTGAGCAAGCCGGAGGGTGTTTGGGATGATCGTCCGGCGGCAGTGAGCACCGTCCATCGGTGACGCAGCAAGGCCCGCATGGCCGCCCATCTCGATGGTCACCGCGCGGGCAATCTTTTCCAGCCACATCGCATCAGTCACCTCGGACAACACCACCTGGTTGCCGCGTTCGTCGGCCAATGCGGCCGGAGCGTGGTTTCCCCCGTAGATCAGGTAGGTGATCATCTGTAGCTCGGGGAACGCGCGGCCCATTCCATCGCCGTCCACCACCGGGATGTCGAGCACCGTACTGACCACTAGTGGAGCCATCGAGTTACCTCCACCCATTTCGAACGGGGCGATGGCATCAAATCGGTGACCGAGATGGCGTTCCAGGGCGCGTACCGCATTGGCCTCTTCGTCTCCTTGAGGCAACTTCTCGTAACTCACTACCGGCGAACCCATACCTCCGGACACGATCAATAGGTGATCGTCGGCTACCTCCTCAGGGTCGATGACCATGACCCTGCCCACCCGTCGGATCGCTTGTCGTGCCCGCAGAAAGCCAAGGTAGGGGTTCCCACCACCGCCGGTTCCGAGGATCCCAGCGCCGATAGCGATGGGCTCAAGATCATTCTCGGTGATCTCCCACATCCGAACTCTCCGACTCGGTAGGCGCCGAACGAACTCGTACCATATATTTTCTTCGGACCCACTCGGGAGGCACCGTGCTCGTCGATCTGACCGTCAACGGACGCAACGTCGACCTGGACGTGTCGTCAGGCGAGACACTCCTCACCAGCCTACGGAACAGACTTCAACTCATCGGCACCAAAGAGGCCTGCGTCGAGGGGGAGTGCGGGGCGTGCACGGTCCTACTCGATGGCAAGCCGGTGGACTCATGTATCTATTCGACAGCCGCCAGTGCAGGATCCCGGGTCACGACCGTGGAGGGGCTACGAGGTCCGGATGGCGAACTCTCGCCACTCCAGCAGGCTTTCATCGATCACTTCGCCGTCCAGTGCGGATTCTGCACGCCGGGGCTACTCGTGACGCTCAGTGCCCTTCTGGCTAGCAATCCGGATCCTGATCGAGCGGAGATCCACCAAGCCGTCTCCGGGAACCTCTGCCGCTGCACCGGCTACGTCCAAATACTCGAAGCTGTCGAGACTGTCGTCCGGGAGGCTCGGCGATGACGACGGAGATCGGGCGGTCAGCGATTCGCAGCGACGCTGTCGCCAAGACCACCGGGGCGGCTGTGTTCGGAACAGACGTAGCCCTCCCGGGGATGCTCCACGGCCGACTACTCCGGTCACCGGTCCCCGCGGGCCGCATTGTGGAACTCGACCTGGGTCGCGTTGGTGAGGCCCCGGGGGTCCACGCGGTCACCTGCGCCGCGGACCTTCCCGAGAGACGGTCGGGGCTCGTCCTGATGGACGCACCCCTCTTCGCTGGTGAATTTGTCCGATTCGAGGGAGAGCCAATTGCCGCCGTTGTTGCCGAGACCAGGGAACAGGCCGACCTGGCCCTGGCGAAGGCGGTTCTGCGCATTGATGAGATACCTGCGGTGACCGACCTTGAGGAAGCGGTCGCTCCCGATGCCCCCCTCGTCCACCCGGAATGGGAATCCTTCGGCACTCCGCCAGGAATGGACTGGCCCAGGTCAGGCAATGTCGTCGCAGAGAGCGTCGCTGATCCCGACGGTGTCGTCGAGGCGTTCGAAAGGGCGGCCCACGTGGTTGAAGACCGCTTCGAGGCAGGCCGCCAGTACCAGGCCTACATGGAGCCCCGGATGGCCGTGGCCGAGTTCGACGGCCAACGGTTCACTATCCACGTTGCACATCAGTTTCCCTACAACATCCGGGATCGGGTGGCGGCTGCCCTCGGTCTGAGCCCTTCGGATATACGAGTGGTCGGCCACCACATCGGTGGCGGCTTTGGCGCAAAACTCGATACCGGGCTTGAGTCCTACGCTGCCCTGCTCGCTCGACAGGTCGGTCGCCCCGTCAGGTTGGCCAACGATCGACAGGAAGATCTCCTGACCTGCCAGTGCCGGGATAATGCGGTTATTCGGATCCGTACCGCGGTGGCAGCCGACGGTGCCATGCTGGCCCGGGATGTCGATGTGCTTATGGATAGTGGCGCCCACGCCACCGATATTCCGTTCCTGGCCAGCATCCCAATGCATGTTTTCGGATCGCTCTACCGGGTAGGGCCGGTCCGGATCAGGACCCGGGCCGTGTACACCAACACGGCTCCCACCGGTGCTTTCAGGGGGGTGAACGGTACTCACCTGTACTTCGCTCTAGAACGCCACATGGATCACATCGCTAATGAGTTGGGCATCGACCGAAGGGAGTACCGGCTGGCGAGCCTTCAGTCCGATGGCGCAGAGCTACCGACCGGTCAGGTACTAGAGGACGCGGGAATCCTTTCTGAGGCCTTTGAAGCCGTCGAGCAAATTGCGCCATGGGCCGAGTTAGGCCGGGGCCCCAACCGTGGGGTGGGGATCGCGGCCTGTATGTGGTTGACAAACCCGATGCCAGGTTCAGCCACACTCAAGTTGAACAGCGACGGCACTCTGGGAGTGTTGACCGCTGCGACAGAGAACGGGTCGGGTGCGATCGCCACCGGCGTCAGGCAGATCGCCGCAGCGGAGTTTGGCCTTCCCGTTGAGAGCGTCGTCGTCTCGATGCCCGATACCGATGCGGCGGCTTTCGACGCCGGTTCACAGGGCAGTAGGACCACCCACATTGTGGGTCGTGCGATACAGGAGGCAGCCGTTCAGGTCCGGGACCGGATCCTGGAAACAGCGGCGGTCCTCCTGGAGGCCGCGGTCGAGGACCTGGAGTTGATTGATGGGACCGTCGGCGTCGTCGGCGCGCCAACCTCTCGAATCCCGCTGGCCGACGTGGCCGTAGCCGCTCAGGCAGCGGGTGGACCGATCACCGGCAGCGGTTCCTACACGACACCCATGCCTCCGGTAAACCCGACCTGTGCGACCGGGATGCTTTTCCCAGCGTTCCCGACCCCGACGTACCACGTTCATGTGGCAGAGGTCGAGCTCGACCCAGTTACCGGTGGAATCCGGGTACTCCGTTACCTGGTTGCCCAGGAGGTCGGGCGGGCAATCAACCCCGAGGCGGTGCGAGGCCAAATCCAGGGCGGTGTCGCCCAGGGCCTCGGGTACGCCCTTTGGGAGAACCTTCGTATCGTGGATGGCCGGTACCTCCAGCGGACCCTCGAGACCTATGGCCTGCCGCTGTCGATCGACATTCCCGAGGTCGAGATAGCTCTGCTTGAGCACCCAGATCCTGCGGGACCCTACGGCGCCAAGGGTGTGGCAGAACCGCCGATCATCCCCGTCGCCGCCGCCATCGGCAACGCTGTTGCCGACGCTCTAGGGACCTCCGTCGACGAAGTACCCATCACCGCTGAGCGGGTTCTCGAAGCGATCGTTCGCCCAACATGAGAGGGCGGCTTCGGGTCGGTGTCGACGTCGGAGGCACCAATACCGACGCAGTGGTGATGGCTGGGCACTCCGTGGCAGCCTCGGTGAAAGTGCCAACGACCGTCGATGTCACCAGTGGGATCCTTGCTGCTCTCAACGGATTGTTCTCGGACGGCGAACTTATGGCCGCCGAGGTTGCTGCCGTCATGATCGGTACCACACACTTCACGAACGCTGTTGTTCAAGCCGATGGTTTGGCTCCGACAGCCGCTATCCGACTTGGGCTTCCGGCAACATCCTCGCTGCCTCCAATGGTGGACTGGCCCGACCGTCTGATCACAGCAACTGGCGGCCATACGTACATGTGTCGTGGGGGCCACGAGTACGACGGTCGAGAGATCGCTCCACTCGATCGTGATGAGCTGCGTCGGGTGGTCGAATTAGCGGGACAGGCCGGTGTCCGGTCATTTGCTATCACTTCGGTCTTCTCGCCGGTTAACCCGGACTTCGAACGGGAGGCCGCACTGATCGTGGAAGAAATCGTCGATGACGCCTCAGTGAGTCTCTCCAACGAGATCGGGAGGATCGGTTTGTTGGAGCGGGAGAACGCCACCATCATGAATGCCTGCCTCATCGACCTCGCCAACCGGATCGTGGACGCATTCGAAGAAGCGGTAGCAGGATTCGGGATCGGCGCCCCGTTATTCATCAGCCAGAACGACGGCACCTTGATGAACGCCGACCACACGCGCCAATATCCGGTGTTGACGTTCGCTTCGGGGCCTACCAACTCGATGAGGGGGGCGGCGTTCCTCAGTGGGCTGGCCGACTGTGTCGTGGTGGATGTAGGAGGTACAACCTCTGACATCGGCGTGTTGGTCGGCGGGTTCCCCCGGGAGGCGTCTTCAACTATCGACATCTGTGGCGTGCGTACCAACTTCCGCATGCCCGACCTCATATCCATTGGGCTCGGCGGTGGAAGCCTTGTCAGCAACAACGGTACGCCGAGTGTCGGGCCGGGAAGCGTTGGATTCGAGTTGCCGGAGCGGTCACTCGTCTTTGGTGGGGACACGATGACGGCCACTGACGTCGCGGTGGCCATGGGGCGGGTCGAGATTGGGGACCGGAGCCTGACCGCGGACATCGATCCCGAACTCGCCTCGGAAGCAATGGCCTTCATGCAGAGGTCCCTGGCCGAGTCAGTTGATCGCCTCAAGATTCGCCCCGGGGAAGTACCGCTTGTCGCGGTAGGCGGCGGAAGTTTTCTCGTCGACCGTGATCTTCCGGGTACCAGCGAGGTGATCACGCCCGAGAACGGCATGGTTGCCAACGCGATCGGCGCGGCGATCGCCCAGGTAGGTGGCGAAGTTGATCGCGTATTCTCACTCGTAGGCACTAACCGGGAGGCCGTGCTTGACTCGGCGCGCCAGGAGGCGGTGAAGCGAACTGTTGATGCCGGAGCAACTGCCGACCGTGTGGAGATCGTTGAGGTAGAAGAAGTGCCACTTGCGTACCTTCCGAGCAACGCGGTTCGGGTCAGGATCAAGGCAGTCGGCGACCTGGAAGTTGACTGAACGTGGACTCGCTACTTCCGCTTGCCGGTCACACAGCGCTTGTTACGAGTTCCTCTCGGAACCTCGGAGCCGAGATTGTCCGGGCGGTCGCCGAAGCCGGTGCGAACGTCGTCGTTACCTACTTCCAGTCCCCGTCATGCGCCGATGAGTTGCTTGGCGAACTCAGTGTGACGTCGGGGAGTCACGTGGCGGTGTACGGCGACACCAGTACTGCGTCCACGACTCGGACCATGGTGGCCGCCGCTGTCGAGTCGGCTGCGGGACCTATCGACATCGTTGTCAACAATTCAGGCCCGTTTTCGATGACCCCTTTTACCGAGTTGTCGGATGAGGAATGGGAGCGGATCTGGAATGGGAACGTCACGTCGGCCTTCCTTGCGGCCCAACTCTTGGCTCCCGGTATGCGCACTGGGGGGTGGGGGCGGATCGTCAACATCTCGGCGGGTTCCGCCTACCTCCGGAATCATTCGATCTACACCTTGGCCAAGGAGGCGATGATCACGTTGACCGAGTCCCTGGCCGTGGAGTTGGCCCCTGAGGTCACGGTGAACTGTGTCGCCCCCGGCCAAATTGCTGAATCGGCAGATGACATTGCCGAATTCGACTCCTCGTTCGTTGAGCGAGCGATCGAGCGGACACCATCGGGACGCTTGGTGACTAGGGCTGAAGTGGCCAGGATAATCGTCGGCCTGTGTAGTTCACGGTTCGACATGGTGACTGGCGTGACCATTCCCG
>JAKURX010000220.1 GCA_022451505.1 Acidimicrobiales bacterium
GGCCCGCCTGTGTGACGGAGAGGACCTGTCGGCCGACGAGGCTGAGGCCGTCCTGACCGAGATCCTGGGCGGTGAGGCCGAACCGGCCCAGATTGCCGGTTTCCTCGTCGGGCTGAAGGTCAAGGGGGAGACGGCCGAAGAGACGACCGGCTTGGTCCGGGCCATGGTGGCAGTCGCTGAGCCGTTGGACCTGCCGGAAGGGACCATCGACATCGTCGGGACCGGGGGCGGCCACAGACGACGGGTTGCCGCCCTGAACGTGTCGACCATGGCCTGCTTCGCGGCAGTTGGGGCGGGCGCCACAGTCTGCAAGCACGGCAACCGCCGAGCGTCGTCGACCTCAGGCGCCTTCGACCTACTAGAGGCCCTCGGAGTAGATATCGAGATCGCCCCGGACCGCCTGGCCGTCCAGGTCGCCGAGCACCGGATCGGGTTCGCCTTCGCCCGGACGTTTCATCCAGCAATGCGCTTTGCTGGTCCCATCCGGGCCGGGTTGGGCATCCCGACCGTGTTCAACGTCTTGGGCCCGCTGTCCCATCCGGGCCAGCCGAAGCGACAGGTCATCGGGGCCGCCGACCCGGCACTGGCCGACCGAATGCTGGAGGTCTTCCGGATCGGCGGTTCGACGCACACCTGGTTGGTGACCGGCGACGACGGCCTGGACGAGGTGGCCCTGACCGGTCCTACACGGATCCTGGAACTCCGTGACGGCGTGGCATCCGAGTGGACCCTGGATCCGACCGACCTTGGAATGACACTGGCCGAAGCATCGGACCTGACTGGCGGGAGCCCGGAGGCCAACGCCGAGATCGCCCACGATTTATTCGCCGGTCGAGAACGCGGCCCAAGGCGTGACATCGTGGCGCTGAACGCCGGGGCCGGGCTGGTGGTGGCCGGGGTGGCCGACGGGATCGCCGACGGCGTCGAACGGGCCATCGCTGCTCTGGAGGACGGGTCGGCGGCCGCCGTACTGGAGTCGATCAGCGCCTGAGTGGTTCGGGGCCCACGGTCAGCAACGGGCAAAACCAGGCAGCGGTCGCTCTCCATCGAGGAAACGGGCTACCAAGTGCACAGCGCACGGATCAGACATAGATGGTGCGTGGGCCCACCGTTCGGATTCCACCAGGACCGCATCGCCCAGCCTGTCGGCCAGCCGACGGGCCCAGGCGGTGGGGGTGATGGGGTCGAGGTGGCCAGACAAGATGAGCGTCGGCACATCGCTGGCCACCGGCCAATCGACGATGTCAGGTGACCTTTCGACCTGCCAGACGGCACACAGCGCCCGGACCCCGACCTCTCCGCGGGCCACCGCGTCCAGGAGGGGATCTCCCGTCAGCATCGGATCGGTGTCGTTGAACGGAAGTTCGTCGGCGCACTCGGAGGAGAGCCTGGCACCTTCGCTGGTCGGATCACCGACCGATCGACCGGTTGACGCCACCTCGGCAAGGGCGGCGATCGCTTCGGCCAGACGGCCCTCGAGAGCCAGGGCTACGGCTCCGTAGACCACGTTCGATCCGGCCGGGGCGGCCAGGGCGTCGGCCACCAGCCGGATGAGTCGGGCGTCGTCGTAAGCGGAGGCTTCACCGGACCAGATGGTGACGGCCACTGGACGATCGGCCAGGTCGTCCAGCACCGACCGCAGGGGACCGACCAGTCCTCCGGGACAGGTGGCGCCGGCCTGGCAACGGTTCTCCATCGAGGTGAGGGCGGCCAGGACCCCTTCCGGCAGGTCATCGTAGAGGTCGACCTCGGGGGGCGTCGGGGAGTCGAGGACCGCAGAGGCAACGGAGGATCCGTCGATGCGGAGCAGCTCAAGGGCGATCCGGGTACCGGACGAGACCCCGTGCAGGTGCCAGGCGTCGATGCCCAGGGACCGGCGAAGGTGAACCAGATCGGCGGCGGTGGACCGGACGGTGACTGACCCCCGGTTGACCCCCTTCTGGTCCAGCCGGTCGCGGCAGGCCTGTATGGCCTCGAGTGGGGGCGTGGCGGGGTTGTCCACCTCGGGGCAGTCCAGAGACGGGGTCGAGGTTCCCCCACCCCGCTGGTCCACGAGAACGACGTCGTGGCCTTCAAGCACCTGGGATCGGGGAACCAGCCACCGATGGCGGTCAGCAACCGCCCGCCCGCCCGGCCCACCGTGTAGGTGGAGTACTGGTAGCCCGGTGGGGTTTTCGGCCCAGAGGACGGCCACGCCGAGGGTTCCGTGGTCCAAATGGAGACGATGACAGGAGACGGTCAGGCGGGTGGGTACCGCCTCGCCGGGACAGTCCTCGTCGACGAGGGAGAAGACCGTTCCGGGGTCAGGGCCGTCGATGGTTTCCGAGCCGCAGGACGTGGCGGCCAGCAGGAGGCCGACGAGAAGGAGGAGGCTGGCAAGCGTGCGCCACACCGCGGCCACCGTACTGATCGGCGA
>JAKURX010000221.1 GCA_022451505.1 Acidimicrobiales bacterium
GTCCCCCATCTCTGGGCCGACACGGGTGGCTTCGGTGAACCGGCGTACCTGTCTTCGTCGGCCTCCGACCTCTTCCTTGGCGACGGGTTCTTCGAGGATGTGGTTCCCAGCATGTGGCGGATGCTCAGGGGCTACATGCTGGCGGTCTTTCTCGGGATCACCATCGGTACGGCGCTCGGACTCAGCGAGGTGGCCCGGCAGTACACGGACTGGATCATCAACTTCGTCCGGGCGATCCCACCGCCGGCACTCCTCGGCATCTGGCTCGTCGTCTTCGGGATCGGCGACGGTCCCAAGGTCTACCTGATCGCCTTTGCCGTCATCTGGCCGGTGCTCCTCAACACCATCGACGGCGTTGCCGCCGTCGATGAGCAGCGGAAGCAGGTCGGCGCTTTGTTCAAGGTGCCGTTCCACAGGCAGATCACGGGAATCTTCCTTCCATCGGCGGCGCCTAAGATCTTCGGGGGGATGCGGATCTGTGTCGGGTTCGCGCTGATCATGACGATCATCTCGGAGTTCGCAGGGGCCACGAACGGACTCGGGCTGAGGCTGCAGGCAGACCTGTTCTTCTTCGACTACCCCGACCTCTGGGCGACCATGATCATCCTGGCGGTCGTGGGATTGATCCTGAATGGCATCCTCATGTGGGTGGAAGGTCGACTGCTGCATTGGCACCACGGGATGGCGAGGCTCGCCGAGGCATGAGTGTCACGGACGGGATGGGAAATCCGAATAGGGGGCACGCACTGGCCGTGGACCGGGTGCGTCACACCTACGGTCAGGGTCAGGCCGCCTTCGAGGCGCTGGGAGAAATCTCCTTCGAGGTGCCCGCGGGCTCCGTGGCCTGCATCGTGGGGGAATCGGGGTGCGGCAAGAGCACCCTGATGCGCATCATGGCCGGGCTCATCCGGCCGAGCGATGGCACGGTGTCCGTTCGTGGCACGCCGATCGACGGCGTGCCGGAGAACATGGCGATGGTCTTCCAGGACTACGGCCGATCGCTGTTTCCATGGCTCCGCATACGCCAGAACGTGGAGTTCCCGCTGAAGCACCTGGACCGGGCGACACGCCGGGAGCGGGCGGCCGAGGCCCTCGAGAGCGTCGGCCTCACCGGACACGAGGGCAAATATCCGTGGGAACTCTCTGGGGGAATGCAACAGCGCGTCGCAATTGCCAGGGCGCTGGCGGTGAACCCTCGCATCCTGCTCATGGACGAGCCCTTTGCCTCGGTCGACGCCCAGACCAGGGCGGGCCTCGAAGACCTCCTACTCGAGATCCACGCCGACCTGGGTATAACGGTCGTCCTGGTTACACATGACATCGATGAGAGCGTCTACCTGGCAGACCGGGTCATCGCCCTCGGGAAGTCACCCGGCACCGTGCTCGAAATGATCGACATCGACCTCAGCCGACCTCGCGATCAACTCGCCACTAAGGAGCACCCCGACTTCCTGGCCCACCGGCACCGGGTCTATCAACTCCTCCACAGTTCCAACGGTTGACCACACGCGTCCCAAGGCGATCTAGACGGACACCATCAGTCTCGCTTCGCCGGCAGAATGCCGGTCTGACCTGTGGTTTTGTTGGAGCGGACGACGGGATTTGAACCCGCGACCCTCACCTTGGCAAGGTGATGCTCTACCAGCTGAGCTACGTCCGCGTGGGGCGCCCACCCTACCAATCCGCCCGGCCGATCGGCCCGAGCCCGGTCAGCGCTGGTCTTCGGGGCGGAGGTCGACTCGCAAGGTCAAGATGCCGTCCTCCAGGGTGGCGGTGGCGTCACCGACCATGGCGAAGTCCTGGAAGTCGAACTGGGCCTGTTCGATGAAGCGCTGGCGTTCCTCGCCGGCCACCGGTGGCATGTTCCGACTGCGGACCGCGGCGGCCCGCTCACGGAAGCGTCCCAGCATTGCGTCCACGTCCAGATCGTCCATGCCGCCACCCTAGGCCTACACCTCCCCGGAGGTCGCCTCCTCGTCGGGCAACGGGGTCGACGCGTTATCGAGCAGGACCGCCCTCGCCGGTCGGGTGTGCCACCAGAAGGCCGCGGTGCCTGCCAGCAGCACCCCGGCCAGGATCCGGATGATGAGCACGACCTCGTCGACCCGCTCCCCGGCGGTTCGGCCGCTTTCGTCGAGCTCCGGGGGGATTGTCTCGACGGTCATGGTCTGGGCTTCAACCGGACCCATCAGAGCGGCGACGGCCAGTGCGACGGCCGCCACCACCAGCAGTCTGGGCACCATGGTGCGCATCCCCGCCCCCTCTCGGTGACCGATCGTAGTGTCGGGGGCTTACCGCTGGTGGCCGGGGCACCACCAGGTGGTACGGCCGCCCACCACGTCCCGCTGTAGGGGTTCGCCGTCGACCGGGCAGCACCCACCGACCCCCCGGGCTGGCATCAGGTCGCCGGTG
>JAKURX010000222.1 GCA_022451505.1 Acidimicrobiales bacterium
CCAAGTAGTCGTCGGCGGCCCCGCCCGGCGAGCGAAGGTCGAGCCAGGCCGACGGCTGGCCCCCCGCCGTGTCGCGGTGGACGGCCCGGCGATCGATGCGGCGCACCCCGTCGTCGGTGATCCGGCGGACCCGCAGGTGGGCCTGCCGCCGGTCGCCGGTGAACCGCCAGGCCAAGGTGTCGCCGTCGGAGCGGCGGTCTAGGGACGTGCTGTCGGCGGCTGCCACCACCAGGAACGAGTTGGCCATGCTGGCCCCCAGGCCAGCGGCCACCACCTGGCGGTGGATGGCCCGCTCGTCGGCGGCGACGTGGCCTCCCATGCGGCCGCGGTCAATAGGCGGCCCGACCAGCTGGTCGACTAGGTCCACGGCGTCCGGCTGATCGAAGCACCGGTCGGTGAGGACCGTGGTGGGCAACTTGTAGTCGGGGTAGGGCTGGTACCAGCGTTGGGCGGTCAGCCCGCTGGCCGTCAGATGGCCGGCTAGCTCGGCCCGCGAAAAGGTGCGCACGGCCGCCGTGGCGTCAGTGGTGGCCACCGTCGGGTAACCCTCCAGGCCAACGAACGGCAGCCCGAGGTGGTCCTCGTCGGCCTGCAGCCAGTAGGCGAGGCCGAAGCGGTTCTCGATGGCTACCACCAGGGCGCCGCCGGGCCGCACTAGGCCGGCTAGGTGCCCTAGAAAGGCGGCGGGGTCGTTGCCGGCGTACTCCAGCACTCCGATACACAGCACCACGTCGAACCCGTCGTCATCGACCAGATCGGTGGCCGAACCGTGGGACACATCGACGTCCAGGCCGGTACAGCGCAGGGCGGCCGCTTCGGCCCGGAGGGCGTCACCCTCGACGGCCACCACGGTCGCCCCCTGCTCGGCCGCCCACCGGCTGTTCACGCCGCTGCCCGCTCCGACGTCCAGCACCCGTACGCCGGGACCCAGGCGGATCGGGTGCAGGAGGTTCGTGCGGGCCCGGCCGAAGTGGTAGTGGGTTGGCCAGTCGTCGATTTGGGCGGCCAACTCGTCCGAGGCGCTGGACCGGTCGCTAGCGGCCCGCAGAACCGAGACGATCCGGTCCTCGGACCCATCGCGCCAGCGCCGATCACTCACCGGTCCACCGACCTGTCACTCCGGCGCCGGATGTTCACCGGTCCGCCGATCGGGCCGACCAGGTGCCGCCCAGGGCCACCAGCCCGTTCTGCTGGTCGACGCCTGTGGGCTCCACCTCGAAGCGCACCAGATGGGTGTGGCGTTCGAAGACCCGGCGCATGGTGGCGTCGTGGAGGGCCACCGAGAGCTCGTAGATGCCGGGCTGCACGGCCAGGGAGTCGACGGCGTAGTCCACCTCGACCGTGCCAGCGTCGGCGGCGGCCCGGACGGCCGCCCCCGAGTTGATGCTCGCCACGTGGGTGCCGTCGGCCCGGTAGAGGCCGAGGGCCACGGTGACCGGCTCGCCGATCTGGTCGGCGTCGACCCGGACCCGAAACCGAACCGGCCGGCCGGAGCCCACCCGGTCTATGGGGTGGCCGTTGGCATCCACCAGCTCGACGGCTCGGACCAGGTCGTCGGGTCCCAGGCCGCCGAACCGTCGGGGGGCCGACGGCGACGGGTCGGCACGCGTAGGGCTGTCGACCGCCCCGTCTAGGAAGCTCTCAATGACTTTGGGCGAAGGGCCGACGGCCCGCAGGGTGCCCTGCTGGATCCACGCCGTCTGCTCGCACAGCCACCCCACCATGTCGAGGTCGTGGCTGACCAGGATGATGGTGCGGCCCTCGGCCTTCAGTTGGGCGAACCGGTCCAGGCAGCGCTTCTGGAACGTGTGGTCGCCGACGGCCAGCACCTCGTCGACGAGCAAGATCTCCGGCTCGACGTGGATGGCCACCGAGAAACCGAGCCGCACGTACATGCCTGACGAGTAGTTACGGACCGGCTCGTCGATGAAGCGGTCCAACTCGGCGAAGCCCACGATGTCGTCGAACCGCCGGCGGATCTCCCTCGACGTGAAGCCCAGGATGGCGCCGTTCAAGTACACGTTCTCCCGGCCGGTCAGCTCGGGGTGGAAGCCTGCGCCCAGCTCCAGCAGGGCCGACAGGCGACCGTTGACCGTTGCCGTGCCCTCGTCGGGTCGCAGGATTCCGGCCAGCACCTTGAGCAGCGTGCTCTTACCCGACCCGTTGCCTCCGATGATCCCGAACGTGGAACCGTGAGGAAGGTCCAGGTCGACGCCCCGCAGGGCCCAGAACTCCTCGTAGCGGGTGCGGTGGCCAGCCAGCACCGTGGCCTTCAGGGTCCAGTTTCGGTCGTGGGTAAGGCGGAACCGCTTACCCAAGCCGTCGAGCAGGACAGCGGAGTCGGGCGACGGGGCCACGCTCACACCTCCTCGGCCATGCGGGGTTCGAGCCG
>JAKURX010000223.1 GCA_022451505.1 Acidimicrobiales bacterium
GTCCGACATCGGGTCCTTCAGGGCCTTCGCCACAGAAGTAGACGCCGGGTTCGGTACTGCCCACGTGATATGCCTGAACGCGGGGGTGGCCAGTAGCGGGCTGATGGTCGAGCGGACGCTCGCTGACTGGCAGTGGGTCCTGGGCGTCAATCTCTGGGGCGTGATCCACGGCCTGAACGTGTACCTCGGCGGCCTGCTGGAACAGGACGACGGCCACGTTGTCATCACCGCATCGGTGGCGGGACACACGTCCTTTCCGGAGATCGGGCCCTACAACGCCTCCAAGCACGCCGTGTCCACAATCGCCGAGACCCTCCACAACGAATTAGCAGCCGCAGGCTCGAAGGTCGGCGTCACCTCGCTCTGCCCGGGCTTCGTGGCCACCGGCATCTTCGACTCCGACCGCAACCGGCCGGAGCACCTCGTGGACGCCCTAGCGGAACCTCCGTCCGAAGAGGATCTGGCGCGGCGAAAGATGGTCCAAGAGTGGATGGCCCAGAACGCCAGGGACCCGGCCGAGGTGGCCAACATGGTGCACGATGCCGTTCGGGACCAGACGTTCTGGGTCTTCACCGATCCCGACCACATCGAGCCGATCGAACGGCGCCATGAGGAGATCAGGAGCCGCCGAAACCCGTCCCAGGAGCAGGGCATCGGGCTGTCGCTCCTGGACTAAAACGTCGCTCCTGGACTGGAAAACGCCGCCGAGAATCGCCCGACCGACCTGTCATCGGCCGGAGGCCGGTCACTCGGCCAGTGCGGCCTCGGCAATCGACCGCGCCCAGCGGTAGTCAGACTTGCCACTCGGGCTGCGCTCCAGATGCTCCACCAGGACTATCCGCTTCGGCACCTTGTATCCGGCGAGACGGTCCCTCACACCGGCACGGAGCTCGTCGGCATCGGCAGCTCCCGGCACCGCCAATTGCACCACCGCTGTGACCGCCTGTCCCCACCGGTCGTCATCGAGACCCACCACGTTGCAGTCGGCCACCGCCTCCAGTTCCTTGAGGGCCTCCTCGACCTCCTCGGGAAACACCTTCTCCCCGCCGGTGTTGATGCACGCCGATCCCCGACCCAGCAGGGTGATGGTCCCGTCCGCCTCGACGGTGGCCCAGTCCCCGGGAACCGACCACCTTCGACCGTCCACCATCGGGAACGACTCCTCGGTCCTGGAGGGGTCCTTGAAATAGCCGAGGGGCAACGGCCAGCCCAAGGCGATCCTGCCCCGCTCGCCGGAACCGGGCTCCACGTCGCGGCCCTCCTCGGTGAGGACCCGTGTGTGCTCCCCGAGGGCGAACCGGGCCGTCGTCGTATTCCTACGCCCACGAGACATGACCTGCTTGGCCATGCCGGTTCCCTCACTGGACCCCAGCGAGTCGACGATGGTGCACGCATGGTGGTCCAGCATCGCCTCCTTCGTGGCAGCGCTGAACATCACCCCGGAGGAGAGGAGCAGCCGCAGCGAGGAGAGGTCAGGCAGCCGACCCTCGGCTGCGGCCCGGTCCAGCGACTCCACCATCGGCCGTCCGAAGGCGTCCCCGACCATGGTGACCATGGTGATCCGGTCGGCCTCGACGATCCGCCACAGCTCGTCGGCATCGAACGTGCGGGACTTCAGGGTGGAGAGCATCCCACCGTGGCTGAGCGTGGCCAGCCCTGGTAGCCCGGAGGTGCCGTGCATCAACGGAGCGGCGCAGAGTTGCCGGATCTCCGATCCGGCATCGGCGATGCGTCGGGCCGTCGCCGCCACCTCGGCGGGAGTGGACGGCACCGGCACGCCGAAGGGCCTGAAGGTGGCCTCCATGGTCCCGAGGAGGTTGGTGTGGTCCCACATGACGGCCTTGGGCATACCGGTCGTCCCACCTGTGTAGAGGAACCAGAGGTCTGACCCCGAACGCCCGATACGGGGCATGGGGTCGGCCGACGCGGCCACCTCGTGGCCGACCGCCCAGTCGGGCAACTGGTCGCCACCCACCTGTACGGCGAGGCGCAGTGCCGGACACCGCTCCCGGACCGCCGCCACCTGGTCGGCCAGGGTGTGGTCGAAGAAGACCGCCTCGGCGTCCGAGTTGTCCAGGATGTATGCCAGCTCGTCGCCCGTATAGCGGTAGTTCACGTTGGCCGGGACACCCCGGACCTTGAAGGCCGCGTACTGGGCCTCGGGGTACTCGTGCCCGTTGTACAGGTACAGCGCCACCTTGGAATCAGGACCCAGGCCGTGCGCGACCATCGTCGTCGCCAGGCGAGCCGCCCGGTCGTCGAACTCGGACCACGACAGGCGCCTGCCGGCCGCCGAGATCGCAGGACGGTCGCCGACCTCGTCGGAAACCGCTTCCCATGCGGTGGCCAGGTTGAGTAGCCCGTCGATGCCGCCCACGGGCGGCGATGG
>JAKURX010000224.1 GCA_022451505.1 Acidimicrobiales bacterium
CCGGGTCGGCGATCGACCCGCTCACCGACTTGAACGCAGCGAAGTGGACCACCTCGTCAACCCGGTGGTCGGCCAGGGTCCGGCCCACGGCGTCGACGTCGGCGGCGTCGGCCTCGACGAACGGCAGGTCGGGACGGGTCAGGGAGCGCAGGGCGTCGACGGCGGCCGGCGACGAGTTGGACAGGTCGTCGAGGACGACCACGTGGCGCCCGGCATCGTGGAGGGCCACCGCGGTGTGGCTACCGATGTAGCCCGCTCCGCCGGTGACCAGGACGGCCACGTCAGGCGTCCTCGGGGATCCGGGCGCCGGACAGGCACCGGCCGTCGGAGACGACCTGTCCCTCGCCGACGACGGTCAGGGCGCTGAGCGAGGCTCCCGGCCCCACCCGGGCCCCGGGGCCGACCACCGAGTGGTCGACCGTGGCGCCGGCGCCGACCGACCCGCCTTCCATCACCACAGCATCACACAGGCGTGCCCCTTCGCCGACGGCGGCACCGGCCATGACCACCGAGCGGTCGATGCGGGCGTCGGGGTGCACCGTGGCCTCTGGGTGGACGGCCGCCAGGTCGCCACGGGTACCGTCCACCAGGTCCAACTGGGCCCGGACGTAGGCCTCAGGAGTTCCAGTGTCGATCCAATAGGCCTCGGACGCCACGGCATGGAGCCGCCCCTCGACGGCCATGGCCGGGAACACCTCGCGCTCGATCGATACCGGGCGGTCGTCGGGGATGCGGGCCAGCACCGTGGGTTCCAGCACGTAGGTACCGGCGTTGATCCACCGGGTTGGCGCCGTGGCGGCCTCCGGCTTCTCGACGAAGCCCAGGACCCTGCCGTCCCGGTCGGTGGGGACCACGCCGTACCGGGACGGGTCGTCCACCTCGGTGAGGGCCAGGGTGCCCTCGGCTCCGGCGGCCCGGTGGCGGGCCACGACGTCGCCCACGTCCAGGTCGGTGAGGACGTCGCCGTTGAGCACCAGGAAGGCATCGTCTCCGTCGCCGAGGCCCGCCTCGGCGGCCGCGAAGCGCACAGCGCCCGCCGTGTCCAGTGGCTCGGGTTCCACGGCGTAGTGCAGGGGGATGCCGGCGCACGTGCCGTCGGGGTAGGCGTCGGCGAAGGCCTCGGGGTGGAAGCCCAGCGAGAGGACCACCCGGGTAACGCCGTAGCCGGCTAGGTGAGCAACGACGTGCTCGATCATGGGCCGATCCACGACCGGCAGCATCTGCTTGGGGACGTCCCGGGTGAGCGGGTGGAGCCGGGTTCCGAACCCCCCGACCAGGACGATGGCCTGCACGGCCCGGGAGCGCTACCCGCCGGTGGTGGGCGCCGGGGCCGACGGATCCGAGGTGAGGGCCCGCGGGTTCACCACGTCCAGGAAGGTCAGCCGTTCGGGCCGCGGGGCGGGTGGTTCCACGTCAGCCGGCACCAGGGCAATGGTGAAGGCCTCCCGGTCCTTGAGGAACCGGACGTTCGCCAGGTCCTCGGTGAGGACCTCCGGGTCGCGCTCCATGTCGTCGGCGTCGAAGCGGGCCACCTTGACCACGGCCGGTTGGCCGTTGCAGTCCGCGCCGGCCAGGAGTGCCTCGCCGGTGTCCAGGACCACGCTGTCGTCGTCGATGCGGCCGCCGAAGGCGTTAAAGAACTGGCCCATGGTGGCGTCCTGTCCGGAGGCCAACTTGTTGAACGGGTGGATGTGGATCAGGCCGTCGCTGTGGGTGTGGATGCCGTTCGGGTCGGTCTCGACCACGATCTTGGACCGGAAGTCGTCGCAGACGTAGACGTCGTAGGCGGAGGGCCAGTGGGCGCCAACCCGGGGGGCCGAGGTGGCCTCCCGGTCGGAGCGGGCCCACAGCACGAGCAGCGATCCGAGGACCACCACCAGGCCAACGGCCAGTGGGAAGCCCATCTTCCTTCGTTCACCGGTGCCTCCCGAGGCTCCCGCCCGGGCGGCGCGCGCGATCTTGCTCGCTGAGTCTCCACGTGCCATACGGCCCAGAGGTTAGCGGGGCCCCCCGGCAGATCATCGGGCTTGTTCGCCGGGCCGGTCGGGTCCGATACCGGCCTCAGCTCCGGTCTCGTAGCCCTTCGACGAGCTCCGCGTAGGCCTCGGCCACCGAGGCCGGGGACCGCCACCGCTCGGCCCACCGGCGACCAGCGGCGCCCATAGTGGCCCGCAGGTCGGGGTCATCGGCTAGGCGCTCCACGGCGGCGACCAGGGCGTCGGGGTCGTCGGGGGGCACGGCCAGGCCCGCTCCGGCCTCGGACACCACACGGGCCACCTCGGTGCCCTCGTCCACGCTGGCCACCACTGGGCGGCCGGCGGCCAGGGCGGCGTAGGTCTTGGACGGGACGCTGGAGGCACCTAGGCCGGCCC
>JAKURX010000225.1 GCA_022451505.1 Acidimicrobiales bacterium
CCCGATCTGGGGTGGTGGCTGCGTTCAACCAGATCACTGTTGATCACGAGGGTCTCGCCCCGAACCAGAGTTGGGGCGGCGGCGATCCGAACGACACGGTGATCCGTGAGAGCTACAGCTTTGACATCGTGCTCGACAACTTCACGTCGGGGGCGACCATCGCCGAAGGCGGTGACACTGGCTCCGTGCTGCTGCGCGGTCCGTGGGTTTCCGACGTCACTGCGGCGCAGGTCTACGAGGGGGCCTGTTGGAAGGCCGAGTAACCCTTCAATGAACGTGTGAGGGGGCGGCCGGTACGCCGGCCGCCCCCCTCATGTGCGGGGTACCGCTGACTGGCGACCCGGCATGGAGCACCGATGCTCGAAGTAGCCAACCTTGAGGTGGTCTACAACGAGGTGATCCTCGTGTTACGCGGGCTGTCACTTAACGTCGGTGACGGCCAGATCGTGGCCCTGCTGGGTGCTAACGGTGCGGGTAAGACCACGACGCTTCGGGCGGTCAGCGGTCTGCTCGACTTTCACGACGGGAAGATCACCAAGGGATCGGTCACTTTCGACGGGGAGGGCATAGACGGTCGGGACCCTTCGGCGATCGTCCGATCCGGCATCACCCAGGTCATGGAGGGCCGGAGGGTGTTTGCCGAGTTGACGGTGGATGAGAATCTGGTGACCGGGGCGATAACCAACCGTGATCGGAGGTCCGTTGCCGGGCTCCACGACCGGGTCATGGAAATGTTCCCGCTGTTGGCCGACCGTCGGCGCACCACCGCCGGCTACCTCTCAGGTGGCGAACAACAGATGCTGGCCATCGCCCGGGGGCTCATGGCCGACCCGAAACTGTTAGTCCTGGACGAGCCTTCGCTGGGACTCGCTCCTCGGCTGGTCCAGCAGATCCGGGACACCATTGTTGAGATCAACAAGGCAGGAACCAGCGTGCTGCTCATCGAGCAGAACGCGGTGATGGCTTTGTCTATCGCCGACTACGGCTACATCATGGAGACCGGGAAGGTGGTTATGGACGGCCCGGCTGAGAAGTTGCTTGGCGACGAGGACGTCCAGGAGTTCTACTTGGGGTTGCGGGGTGACGAAGGCGAGCGGAAGTCGTTCCGCGACGTGAAGCACTACAAGCGGCGGAAGCGGTGGTTGTCATGAGCGAGCCGATTCTGGTCGTGGACCACATCAGCCTGTCGTTCAAAGGCGTACAGGCCATCGACGACGTGTCATTCGAGGTAGCCCCTGGCCAACTGTTCTCCATCATCGGCCCCAACGGCGCGGGCAAGACCTCGATCTTCAACTCGATCAGCCAGGTCTATCGGCCTCAGGAAGGTGATATCCGCTGGAAGGGTGAGAGCATCATGGGGATGCGACCCGACCGGGTTGCCGGCCTGGGCCTGGCCCGTACCTTCCAGAACATCGAACTGTTCTCCCAGATGACGGTGTTAGGCAACCTGCTCTTGGGTCGACATTTGCGCATGGAGCGTTCCTGGCTGGCTGGCGCACTGTGGCTGGGCCCGGCCCGGGCGGAGGAGACGGCCCACCGGTTGGCCGTAGAGGACATAATCGATTTTCTCGAGATCGAGCAGTGGCGGAAGCACCCCGTGGCTCTTCTGCCCTATGGGGTTCAGAAGCGGGTGGAGTTGGGTCGGGCCCTGGCCATGGAACCGGAGTTACTGCTGCTCGATGAGCCGGTGGCCGGGATGAACCTCGAGGAAACTGAGGACATGGCCCGTTTCATCCTTGACATCCGCGAAGAACTGGGCATTGGCATCGTCCTGGTGGAGCACGACATGGGCCTGGTCATGGACATTGCCGATCGGGTGATGGTTGTGGACTTCGGTCAGAAGATCGCCGAAGGCCCACCGGCTGAAGTTCAGCGCGACCCGGCGGTTGTAGCGGCTTACCTGGGCGACGAGGCGGCCCTGATCGGCCGGCAGAGCAGCTCGGAACGCGGCCACCGCTACGGGTAGGCCGGAGAGTTTCGTACTTCTCCTAGAGCCTGATCCGCTCGTTGCCCGGGTCGTAGAACGGCCGGAAAGAAGCAGTGGCTGGTATCCGCTGGCCGTTCACCTCCACCTCGAAAGTGGCGTCGATCACTTGGGCTCGGGGAGTATCGGGCTCCCACGGCAGGTAGCCCATGCCCAGTGCTCCGCCGACGGTATGGCCATACATACCGGAGGTGATCCGCCCGCCCAGAAGGCCGTCCCGAAGGATCGGCTCGTCGTGGTAGAGCAGCGGAGACGGGTCGTCGAGGCGGAACTGCACCAGACGGCGGGTCACCCCGGCCTCCCGTTGAGCCTCCAGGGCCTCCCGGCCGATGAACCCGTCGGGCTTGTCCCACGCCACCCCCCAGGAGAGCCCAGCCTCCAGCGGG
>JAKURX010000226.1 GCA_022451505.1 Acidimicrobiales bacterium
AGGAGACACTCGAGGCTGAGGGCTACCAGGTGGTGGCCGACACCAGCCGCGGTGACCATGCTGTTGAACTAGTGGCCCAACACCAGCCTGATGTGGTGATCCTGGACGTCAAGATGGCGGGGCTCGACGGGATCGAGGCCGCTAAGCGGATTGCCGCAACCGAGGACACGGCAGTGGTGATCCTTACGGCCTTTAGCCAGCGCGACCTTGTGGACCGGGCCATTGACGCCGGCGCACTGGCCTATCTAGTGAAGCCTTACAAGCGGGACGAACTGGTGGCCGCCGTGGAGGTGGCCCGGGCCCGCTCTCGGGAGATGAGGGCTCTTACCGACCAGGCACGGACCCTGACCGACCGACTGGAGGCCCGCAAGGCTATTGACCGGGCCAAGGGCATTTTGGCCGACGAGATGGATCTAGCCGAGGCCGAGGCCTTCAGGTTTATCCAGCAGGCGGCGATGACCGGTCGGCGGTCCATGGCCGAGGTCGCCGATGAGATCATCAAGGGCGGATTACGCCCCTAAACGAGCGGAGTCGACGGCCTATGCCGTCCGACCTCCGCGGTAGGGTCCGCGGGTGTCGCCCCTACTTCTAATCGACGGCAACTCCCTGACATACCGGGCGTTCTTCGCACTTCCGACGGATATGGCCACCTCATCCGGCCAGGTTACGAACGCGGTCTTTGGCTTCGCGTCGATGCTGGCCGCACTACTGCGGGACCACAACCCGAGCGGCGTCGCGGTGGCTTTCGACCTCCCTGGCCCGACGTTTCGCCACGAGAAGTTGGCCGACTACAAGGCCAACCGAGAGCGGCAGCCCGACATCCTCTACGAGCAGTTGGACCTGGTGAGGGAACTGGTTATGGCTCTGGGCCTCCGGGTGGTCGATGCCAAAGGCTTCGAGGCAGATGACGTGATCGCTACCTTGGCCACGATGGCCCGGGACAGCGGCCGGGACGTACTGGTCGTTACCGGTGACCGCGACGCTTACCAGCTGGTCGAGGATCCCCACATCCGCCTTCTCTACAACAAGCGGGGGGTCTCCGAGTACGTGCTCTACGACGAGGCGGGAATCCGCGACCGGACGGGGGTCGACCCCGCCGACTACGTGGAATATGCAGCCCTCAGAGGTGACCAGTCCGACAACCTGCCCGGTGTTCCCGGAGTGGGGGAGAAGACAGCGGCCCGGTTGATCAACGCTCACGGGGACCTGGCTGGGGTGTTTGCCTCGGCTGACGAGCAAACCCCGAAGCTTCGGGAGAACCTTGTCGGGAACGAGGCTCGTGCCCGCCTCAACGCCGAACTAATGGCGTTGGTACGCGATGTCCCCCTTGCCGTCGGGGTCAGCGACCTGGAACGACAACCGGTTGACCTGGAACGGGCTCGAGGTCTTTTCGACCTCTTGGAGTTGACCACTGTTCGGGACCGACTGGGATCGGCCCTAGGGGTGGAGTTCGGTTCGGGAAACGGGCCAGGCGCCGAAGGACCCGCTGAGCTTGAGATCTCCTTCACGGCCTGTTTAGACACGGCAGAGGCGGTGTCGGCGATTGATGCTTTTGCCACCTCGGACGGCCCGGTCGCCGTGGCGGCGGCGATTGGAAGCCCGGCTGGAGTCGTGGAAGGCCTTGCGCTCACGGATGGGGAGACGACCCGGTGGGTTCCCCCCAGCCTCATCGGCGAGGAGGAGGTCCGCCGGGCGTTAGGCGCGCTGTTCGGCACAGGTGGTCCGGCATTGGCCACCCACGCTGCCAAACCACTTGTAAGGGGGCTCCTCAGGATGGGTCTCGATACCGCGGGACTGACGCTAGACACCACTCTTGCCGGTTACCTGCTCGACCCGTCGGACTCCTCGTACGAGCTATCTGATCTGCTTGGACGGTACACAGGCTTGCGCCTACCGGAAGTGGGTGTACCGGACGGACAGCTCGACCTAGATGGAGCGTCCCGGGATCCGGCTGCAATGGCCTGCCATCATGCGGCCGGTGTCTATCGGCTTGTGGCGCCGATGCTTGAAGCCCTGGCCGAGCATGGGCTACGGACCCTTCACGACGAGATCGAGATGCCGCTGGTGGCCGTATTAGCCCGAATGGAGGAAGCGGGGATCGGGGTCGACGTCGAAGAACTCACTCGTCTCCGAAACACTCTGACGGCCGACTGTGAGCGACTCCGGGCCTCCATCCAGGACGCGGCAGGTCAGGAGTTCAACGTCAACTCCACGAAACAGCTCCGCGAGATCCTGTTCGAAAAGTTAGAACTCACCCCTGGGAAGCGGACAAAGACGGGCTATTCGACCGACGCGGCGACTCTGGAACGCCTCCGCGGGGAGCACCCGGTCGTGGAGC
>JAKURX010000227.1 GCA_022451505.1 Acidimicrobiales bacterium
TGGGCCTACCTGGGCTGCCCGTTGACACTCATGTCGGCCGACTGTCGCGCCGGTTAGGGCTGACCACTGAGACCGACCCGGTAAAGGTTGAGCGGGACCTAAATCCGATGATCCCGGTCGCCGAGCGTGGAACATTCAGCTTGCGCCTGATCCTCCATGGCCGCCGAGTGTGCGCCAGTCGGCGACCGGCATGCGAGGAGTGTGTCCTCAACGACTTCTGCCCGTCATCGGAGGTATAGGGACCTGTGGTCATGCGATTATCGGACGCAGGTTGACGGCCGACGGTTTCCTCGGCCAGATGGAGGGGCCGGTGGGAGGTGTAGTACCGTCCCGGGGCCGGGTACCGCCACCCGGCCTGCGAGGAGAGGGTCCCGCCACCCGCCTCGCCTGCTCGGCGCCCTTCGGGGCGCCGAGCCTTTTTTCGATGCCAGTTTCGGTCAGCCGGGCGACTGCTGAACCCGTGTCAACTCCCGGCGAGCACCCTGCAGGTGCCTCTCCGCCTCCACCAGGCCGTGGGATTCCTTGCCGGACTGATCAACCGAGGCAGCGTCGATCATTTCGGCCAGCCGGGCGATGAGGGCATCAATCTGGCTGGCCAATGACGACAATTCAGCGTTCGGATCGGTGGTCATAACCTGAGTCTGACGGTAGATCCTTCCCGCGGCTACCCGTGTCGAATCCTTTCCGCCGGCCCCCACCGCGGCCGGTAGCGTGACGGGATGCTTACCCGGGTCGACCTGCGCGGGGAAGACGGCGCCCCGGAGACTCTTCTTCCCCGACCGGGCTATTTCTACGATCATGTGGCTGACACGGTCCGGGAAGTGATCGCAGAGGTCCGGCAGAGGGGTGACGCCGCGCTGTACGACCTCACTGAACGGCTCGACGGGGTCCGTCTTGAAAGTCTGGTGGTCCCTCCAGACGCCCGGGTCAGAGCACTGTCGTCTCTGCCGAGTGATCTACGGGATGCCCTCATGGTGGCTGAAGCCGCGGTCCGCCGTCACCACGAGGAAGATCTTCGGGCATCCCGAGAGACCCTGGACCGGGGGTTACGGATCCGCACGCTCCCCAGGCCGATGGTCCGAGCGGGTTGCTACGTTCCGGGGGGCCGTGCGGCCTATCCGTCGACGGTTCTCATGACTGCGGTGGTGGCCCGGGTGGCCGGGGTTGACGAGGTGGTGGTTTGCGTGCCCCCGGGCGAAGGGGGCGGGGTCGCCGAAGTGACCCTGGCGGCTACTGAGGTGGCCGGGGTTGACGTGGTTCACCCGGTGGGGGGTGCACAGGCCATCGCCGCGATGGCCTATGGCACTGAGTCGGTCCGGAAAGTGGATGTGATCGTAGGACCGGGCAACATGTATGTGGCGCAAGCTAAGCAGCAGGTGGCCGGTGCGGTGGGAGTCCCCTCGGCTTTCACCGGTCCCTCCGAGGTGGTTGTAGTGGCCGATGGAACCTCTCCCGCGGAGTTCACGGCCACCGACCTCGTCGCACAGGCTGAACATGGTCCTGATGGGATGTCTTGGTTGGTTACCTGGAGCGAGACGGTTGCCGACGCGGTCGACGCAGCTTTGGACCGGGTGCTTGAGGATGCTCCACGGGGGGCCGAGATCGCCGGCACGCTGGCGTCCAGCGGCCATTGTGTGCTCGTCGACGACGAGCAGCAGGCCCTTGCCGTGGTGGATGCCATTGCTCCGGAGCACCTCCAGCTAATGGTGGCAGACGCCGAGATACTGGCTGAACGGGTGTGTAACGCAGGGGCAGTGTTCCTTGGTCCCTGGACCCCTACATCGATAGGCGACTACGTGGCCGGACCCAGCCATGTACTCCCTACAGCGGGTACGGCGCGCTTCGCCGGGGCGCTGACCGTGGCGGACTTTACCAAGGACGTCAACCTGATCACGGCCGATCAGGATGCCCTAAGAAGGCTCGGTCCCCACGTTGAGGCCCTGGCGGTGGCTGAGGGACTCGAAGCCCATGCAGAATCAATCAGGGTACGAAGACAGCATGGGTGAGCAGCGAGCAATCCCGCGCCCTGACCTACGGACCCTGGAGGGGTACCACTCGCCCCAAATCGAGGTGGAGGTCCGTCTCAACACAAACGAGTCACCACTACCCCCGCCATCTGGCTTTGTGGAGGCCCTGACCGACGGAATCAGGGACCTACCCCTGAATCGTTATCCGGACCGTTCGGCGTTCCGGCTACGGGAGAGACTGGCCGAGCGCTGCGGATTGGAGGTCGGACAGGTGTTCGCGGCCAACGGTTCCAACGAGGTGATCCAGAGCATTCTGTTGGCCTATGGCGGCCCCGACCGTTCGGTGGCCGTCTTTGAGCCCACATACGG
>JAKURX010000228.1 GCA_022451505.1 Acidimicrobiales bacterium
GACTCAATCCTTGAACTTCCGAGCTCCTCGGCGACGTAGAACCGGTAGGTCGAATCGAGCGATCCGAGTACCGCCGATAGCGGTTGCTGGTAGCCGTAGGTGCTCATGGTGGTGTGACCGTCGGCCACCAGTGCCGGACTGGGGGCCAGGCCGGTCGAGGGAACGGAGCGGTCCTGGATGGCCGACACGTGCACCTCGTAGACCCCGGGTTTCTCGACGACGAACGACATGCCGTCGGCGTCGACGTAGCCAACGGTGCTGGCTCGGTTCTCGAAGTAGTGGATCTCATTGTCGGGGCCGGTGACGGTGACTTCGACAGCTACGTCGAGGGTCGGCCAGGCCTGACCGCTGAAGGTGAACAGGTCACCCGGCTCGAGCACGTTGCCGGGCCGCGTTCCCATTGGGGTGATGAACAGATCTACGTCGCGTCCGCGGTGGGTGAGTAGCGGACCACATGTTCCGAGGCCACCGGCCGCCCCTTGGTAGGGCGGACAGATCCGGTTGCCCTTGTCATCGCCGAAGGTCCAGCCGCCCGATTCGGTTCGACTGCCTTCCTCGACGATGACGGCCATCGACGCGTAGGGGACGAAATGTTGCTGGTCGCCGTTCTTGAGAACCGCGCCGCCGAACAACAGTTTCACGTCGCCTTCCTCGTCGCCCTTGATGTCAGAGCCACCGCGCCCACTCTGCGGTGGTCTGAAGTAGATGTCGCGACAGGCAAGTCCGATCTGGCAGCTGTAGGTGTCGTGGCCGTACCAGTGGTTGTGCTGGCCGCCTCGCGCCTCGGCAACCGCAGCAAAGACGCTGACATCAGAGCGGATGCTCGTCGAATACCAGTAGGCCCAGGAGGTCACGTCGTCCGGTCGCTGATGAGTGCCTTGGCCTCCTGTGATCGCAGACTGGAGGCGGTATGTGTCCGGTGCTTCGACGCACCCCTGCGGGTAGCAGTAGTTCTGGGGGCGGAGTTGCGGTGCCACGCTCTGGAGAGTGTTGTCGGGCCCGTCGATCGTGATGGTCGGTGAGATCGGACTCATGTCCACCAGCCAGGCCACGTCCCCGCCGAAGAAGGGGTATTCGAGGGCCTTCGCGCCTGGTAGAGGGTCACAGAGTTCTTCCCCACAGGACGGGTCCACTGACCGGTTGAAAAACCAAGTTCGCAGCATCTGGTCGCCGGCTGCCCGGGCGAGTTCGCTGTTCCGTTCACCGTGGGCGACCAGGGGCGTGTCGGGGGTGGCCACTATCGACGCTGAAGAACGTGCGCCCATCCACAGGGTTCCGTCGATCGGGTCGAGATAGGAGGCAGTGGCATCGACCCGGTATTCGCCGTGTTTGGTCGGACGCCACCCGTGCTCCGAGGCGAAGTAGCCGAACTGGTTGGCGGTGCCGGTGACCGAATGGTTCTGGCGTTGGCCGGGGTCACCATCCGGGTAGTGGGCAATGTCAATGGTGATCTCCGCGGGGACGCCGGGTTCGACGATGACTGTCGGGTTCCACTCATCTCCCACCTCGAGTGGGGTCCCTTCGAACACACCGAGTGACATGTCCAGCGGCTCGGCGACCCAAATGTCGTAGGTGCCCTGGAGGACAAACTGGTCACCGCGGGAAGAAAGCAGCGTCCCGTCGAGATGGACGGTGTGGCGACCAAACTGGTCGAACTCCAGGTCGAGGGCGGCGAGGCCGGTGGTCAACCCAACGGTGTGGGACGGTCCGGAAAACGGCAGCTCTACCGGGTAGCCCGCTCCCCACGCCGATGCGATGAACATCTCCACTTCGGCGTCCTGGGCGAGGTCCGTGGTGGTCCCGTCCGGGGTGGTCAACGAGATGCTGACCCTTCCCGGATCGTCCGTATCTAGCTTGAACAACGGTTCGGGCATCGGAGCGGCGAACCCCGTGTAGCCGACAGTTGGCAAGTACGGCTCGAGGGTGTAGTGGACCGCCTGTCCGGAGAGGGGATCGGTAGGAGATGCGATGAACGGCGCGGCGGCTGAGCGTCGGCTACCGAGGGCGAACCGGCCGGCGTCCTCGTCGGCGACCACACCGCGGATGCCGGCCGACCCCCAACTCGGTGCCTCGTTGAGCAGGGTCGCCGGGAGTCGGGGTGTGGCCGAGGTACCGACGCTGATCATGGGGAGATAACCGAAACCGGTGTTGGCCTCGAAGTCCAACCCGCCACCGGGTGGGGTGTTGATTCCACCGCTGAACTCGGTCGGCTCGTTGGGGTGGACCAGGCCGAACATGATGCGCGGCAGGTACCAGCCCGGTGCCAGGGATGTTGGAAGGGAAGCGGGTGTCAGTGTCCGGGTTGAAAGCAGGCAGT
>JAKURX010000229.1 GCA_022451505.1 Acidimicrobiales bacterium
TCCCCGGCCTCCCGGACGCTGGTACTGAACGCCGCGCGTACCAGGGCCAGGGCCTGTTCCTCGACGATCGAGATGAGACGGTTCCACATCACCTGGTTGCGGAGTTCGCTCATCAGTCCGACTCCGCGTCCACCGGGTCGGAGTCCTGCCGCGTAATCAACAGGCACCCGTCAGCCTGTAGGACCGCCTGATCGGCACCGGTCAGCCATGTGCTGGTCTGGTCCTCGACGATCACCGCCGGGCCGATGACCCGGTCGCCCACGGCCAGTGTGGCCCGGTCAAGGACCGCGGCGTCAACAATCGCGCCGCTGACAGTGTCGTAGATCCTCCGGGTGCGGTCGCCGACCACGTCGCGCCGTGGCTCCACCCGGGCGATGCGATCCACGGCCGGTCGGGGAGTGGCTACCCGGACCGACCATCCGATGGCCTCGATACCCAGCCCGTCGATGGCCCGTCCAAAGAACTCCTCGTAGGCCTTCTCGAACCGGTTGGCTAGTAGTTCGCCGCCGAGGTGGTCGAAATGCTCGTTGTCGAAACGGACCGGAATTTCCCAACCCTGGCCGGCATAACGCATAAATGCACAGCGTTCGACCTCCAGGAGGGGAATCTGGTCGCCGGTTCCGCCGAGCGCCGAGCGGACGAATGCGGAGGCCTCGTCGGCTAATTCCTCGAGGAGCAGGTTGGCAACGGTGTGGTCGAAGGAGTCCATGGCGGCGTAGTGGCTGCGCAGCGCCTCGTAGGCGAACGGAGCACGGAGGAAACCGATGGCCGAGCCGACACCAGCCCCAGGGGGTACCAGTAACTCGTCGACGCGGAGCTTCTCGCACAATCTCCCCGCATGAAGGGGTGCGCCGCCACCGAAGGCGATCATGGTGAACCTTGAGACGTCTTTGCCATTCTCCACGGCATGAACCCGGGCTGCGTTGGCCATGTTCTCGTCGACCACTTCGGTAACTCCGACGGCCGCCGTTTCGACATCCATCTCGAGCGGGGTGGCGACATGGTCAGCCAGTGCTGTATGGGCCGCCTCCTTGACCAGGTCGATGCCTGGAGCGCCGAATGAATCGGCGGAGAGGCGCCCGAGGATCAGATTGGCGTCGGTTACCGTGGGTCGGGTGCCGCCGAGGCCGTAGGCGGCCGGGCCAGGTTCCGAGCCGGCGCTGAGGGGGCCGACCCTGATCTGGCCGAGGATGTCCACTCCGGCGATCGATCCGCCGCCCGCGCCGATCTCGATCATCTCGATCACCGGGATGGAGATCGGCATGCCACTGCCCTTGTTGAATCGGTGGGTGCGGGCCACCTCGAAGGTCTTGGCGGTCCGGGGGGTCTGGTCTTCGACGAGGCAGATCTTTGCCGTCGTACCACCCATGTCGTAGGAGAGGACGGCGTCGAGGCCATGACGGGCTGCGATGTCGGCGGCGAAGATCGCACCACCTGCCGGTCCGGACTCCACCAGGCGCACCGGGAACCGGGCCGCGGTGTCGACGTCGACCAGACCACCGCCTGAGTGCATGAGGTACACCGGGCAGGTAGCCCCGGCGGCGTGCAGCCGTTCCTCGAGGTTCCTGAGGTAGGACGCCATGAGGGGCTGTACGTAGGCGTTGGCGCACACCGTGTTGAACCGTTCAAACTCCCGCATTTGCGGCGAGACCTCCGAGGAGATCGATACAGCCAGGTCAGGCATCCGCTCCAGCAACAGATCGCGGAATCGGCGTTCGTGGTCGCCGTTGACGTAGGAGTGGATGAATCCGACGGCCACCGCCTGATAGCGGTGGCCGTCCGGGCGGTCGGCCAGGCGTTCGATAAGGGTCCGGGCCTCGTCGTCATCGAATGGTCGGAGAACCCGACCATCGGCGCCGACCCGTTCTCCGAGAGTGTGGCGGTCCCGACGCTCGACGAGTGGCACGGGCAGGACGAGGTTCAGGTCGTACTGCTCGAACCGGCTTTCGGTCCGCATCTCGATTGTGTCCCGGAAGCCCTCGGTGGTTACCAGAGCGGTACGGGCTCCGGTCCTACCGATCAGGGCGTTGGTAGCCAGCGTGGTCCC
>JAKURX010000023.1 GCA_022451505.1 Acidimicrobiales bacterium
GCCGTACGGGATGCCGGCGCCGTCGGGACCGAACCAGTGTCCGAACTCGGGGCCGAACGCCCGGGCTCGTTCCAGGTACCGGCCCGCCGCTTCGCGGTCGCCGAGTCCGGAAGCGTGGAGCACCAGCCCGTAGGTGTGGAAGGCGAACGGTAGGTACCAGTCGACGTTGCCGAGCACGCCGTCCCGGTACCAGCCGTCGGACACGTGGCACTCCTCGATCCTCTCGACCGACCGTTGGGCCGTGGCCGGGTCGCCCGGTGCGCCGATCCGTTCCCGACCCACGTGAACCAACAGCCTGAAGAACTGCCAGTTGTTGGCGGCCGGCTCGAACTCGTCGATGCCGTCCAGCCAGGCCAGGACCCGTTGTCGGGCCGGATCGTCCAGCGGATCCCAGAGGTGCTCGGGGGTGAAGGCGAGGGCGAACCCGATGGCCGCCATCTCGACCATCCTCTGATCGCTGTCTCCGGTACAGGCCCCCCAGTACTCCTGGCCGTCCGGGTCCGTTCCGGCGACCAGACCCTCCCGCCACCGCTCCCAGTGGGCGAACTCGCCACCGCCGACCACCAGGGGCACGATCCCGTAGAGCGGCCGGGCCCAGCCCTCTAGCTCGGCCACCCGTGCCTCGAACAGTGCGGCACCGCTGCCTAGACGGGCCCGGGCTCCGCCGGGCGACAGGTGCCGGACCACTGGTTCGACGAGATCGCGCACGGCCTGCTGGGCGTCAGCCTTCGAGGCGAACGGGTTGCCGGCCATCGGGTTGGCCCGCGGGTCAGACACGGTCGGCATCCTCCTCCGGGTTCCCACCGGCGTCGAGCCAGGCCCGCAGCGTGGCGGCGTCGGCGGCCAGGTTGGCCGGGTCATCGTCGACGACGAACTCGAGGAACGCCCAGCGGTCGCGGCCCGTGGCACCCCACGGCCCTCCGACGGGCACGGCAGACAGCGCCGGCTCCCACAGGGAGGCGCCGTCGACCAGCCGGTTGCGGTCCTCAAAGCCGGTCCCCCAGGCGAAGACGTGTAGGTGGGAAAGCCGCCCGACGACATGGGCCAGTTCCGACACGGCCACGGTGTCGTCGAGCGACGGGTCGGGCTGCCAGTAGGTGAAGAGGTCGGGGTGGTCGACGGCCGCCAGGACGTCGAGGGTCGATGCCGCGGTCTCGGTCAGCGTTCCGGGGTGGTACTCCAGCGAGGTGGCCAACCCCTGTTCGGCAGCCGTCACCGTGACGTGGGTGATCCCCTCCAGAACTTCGGCCCGCTCAACGGCCGGTGCGTCGGGCCGGACGCCGTACGGGGTCCAGATGCGGAGGTTGGACACGCCCAGGGCGAGTGCCGTATCGACCACCCGGGCCACCTCATCGCCAGGTGTACGCCCGGCCACCACGTAGCTGCCGTAGGACGGGCAGGCCAGCCCGGCGTCGAGGCAACGATCGGCCACGTCGGCCGCCACGTCCAGCTCTCCGGCCGGCACGTGTACGTCAGCCCCCCACTCGATGCCGTCCAGCCCGGCTTCCACGGCCACCGACAGCACTTCTTCGGCAGTCAGGGCCCGGAAGGTGATTGAGCAGAGGCCGGAACGGATCGGGGTCATGCGATGTGGTCCAGGTCGGACCGAACGACCGGGTGGAGGGGCGGTTCCCCGGCCACGAACCGCTCCACCTCGGTAACGGCCAGGTCTCCCATTCTGGACACCTCGGACCCGAGGGATCCAGCGATGTGCGGGGTGAGGACCGCTCCCTCGAGGTCGTAGAGCGAAGAGTCGGGAGGTAGTGGCTCCGGATCCGGGGTGTCCAGGAAGGCCCGCAGACGCCCGGTGGCCACCTCGGCGGTTAGGGCCTCGGTGTCGACCAGTCCACCACGTGCCGTGTTCAGCAGCCAGGCGCCATCGGGCATTCGGGCCAGTTGGTCGGCTCCCACCATGCGCCGGGTGGAGTCCAGCAGGGGGGCGTGCAGGGACACCACGTCGGAGGTGGACAGCAGCTCTTCGAGCTCGAGCAGGCCCACGCCAAGGGCGACCGCCTCTTCCTCGTCCAGGAATGGATCGGACACCACCACGTCGACGTCCAGGGTCCGGAGCCGTTCGATCACCAGGCGGCCGATGGTTGACGCCCCGACCAGTCCGATGCGGCGTCCCCGAGTACCCATCCGGGCGTGGTCGACGACCGGCTCCCGACCCCGCACGGCCCGGTGCCGGTTGCGGATCCCGAAGACGTCCTTGGCGATCATGACGATCGCCGCGAAGGCGAACTCGGCCACCGGAATGGCGTTGGCTGCGGCGGCCGAGGTGACGGTGACATCCCGGGCCCACAGGGCCTCAGTGACCAATGGTCGGACGGTTCCTGCGGCATGGGCCACCAGCCGGAGCACCGGCAGGCCGGCCAGCGCGTCGGCGTCGAGGGCCGGGCATCCCCACCCGGTGACCAGGATCTCGACATCGGCGGGGAGGTCGGACGGAGTCGACGATGTCCGATTCCCGAACTTAAGGAGCGGGAACACAGCGTCGTTGACCCCGTCACAGGTCGGCGAGACCAGGTCCACCATCGCCTCCAACCTGGTTCGGGCCCCGCCGTCCAGGACCACGTCCTCCAGCCCGGTGGCCATCATCAGGGCGGCCCGGGGCCGGGGCGTCAACGGCGACATGACCCGTCATCGTCGCCCACCGCCCCCGGGGACTCCAAACCACTCCGACCCCTTGACACAATAATCAAAGGTTTGATTAGATTGGAGAGGTCGTCGAGACGTCCGGCGACGCGCCCGTCGGGGAGGGCCAGTGCGAACGCTCGAAAGCCACGTCTGCGGGAGATGGCACTCGCCGCCCGGGGAGGGTTTCGCCACCCACCACGCGGTGACCGGTCGACCCGTAGCTGGGGTCTCCAGCGATGGCATCGACTTCTCAGCCGTGGTCGGCCACGCCCGCCATGTCGGCGGACCGGCGTTACGGGCCCTCACCTTCCACGAACGAGCCGCCCTGCTCAAGGCCCTCGGCCAACACCTCCTGACCGAGAAGGACCACCTCTACGACCTATCCACGGCCACCGGGGCCACCCGGGCCGACTCCTGGATTGATATCGAGGGCGGGGCCGGAGTACTCCTCGGCTACGCCTCGAAGGGGCGGCGAGAACTCCCCAACGGCCACGTCCTCCTAGAGGGTGAGCCGGAAGTCCTGGCCCGGGACGGCTCCTTCCTCGCCGCCCACGTGGCCACCCCCCGCCGGGGTGTCGCCGTCCAGGTCAACGCCTTCAACTTCCCGTGCTGGGGAGCCCTGGAAAAGCTGGCCCCGGCGTTTCTGGCCGGCCTGCCCACCATCGTCAAGCCGGCCACCCCCACGGCGTTCCTGACCGAGGCCATGGTCCGTCTGATCGTCGACTCTGGCATCCTCCCTGACGGCGCCCTCCAGTTGATCTGTGGCGGCCTCGGCGACCTGTTCGACCACCTCGACGGCCAGGACGCGGTTGGCTTCACCGGATCGGCGACCACCGCAGCCCTCCTCCGGACCCATCCCGGGCTTGTCGACCGGTCGGTCCGGTTCAACGCCGAGGCCGACTCCCTGAACGCCGCCCTCCTCGGGCCATCTGCCGAACCGGGAACCTCCGAGTTCGACCTATTCGTAGCCGAGGTGGTCCGGGAGATGACGGTCAAGGCAGGCCAGAAGTGCACAGCCATCCGTCGGGCCCTGGTCCCCCGGCCCCACCTGGAGATGGCCACCGAGGCCCTAGCCGCCGCCCTAGCCGAGGTCCGCGTCGGTGACCCGTCGGACCCGGACACCGACATGGGGGCACTGGTCGGCACCGGGCAGCGGGACGAGGTACGGGCCGCCATCGCCGACCTGTGCACGACGACCGACGTGGTGGTCGACGCCTGCACCTTCCACGACGTGGACCCTGCCGTTGGAGCGTTCCTGGCCCCCACCCTGCTCCGGGCCGGCGACCCCGAAGCGGGTCCGGTCCACGACGTCGAGGCATTCGGCCCGGTCTGCACCCTGGTCGGCTACGACGACCCCGACCACGCCGTCCACTTGGCCGCCCTGGGTCGGGGCAGCCTCGTGGCCTCTATCTACTCCGGCGATGCCAACGAGGCCGCCCACTTGACGCTGGGCATCGCCTCCCACCACGGCCGGGGCCACGTAGTGGACGCCTCGGTGGCCGCCACCAGCACGGGCCATGGGTCGCCGCTCCCGGCACTGGTCCACGGTGGGCCCGGACGGGCCGGCGGCGGCGAGGAGATGGGCGGCCTCCGGGGCGTCCGGCACCATCTCCAGACCACGGCCGTGCAGGGCTCCCCCGACGTACTCACCGCGGTCACCGGCCAGTGGATGCCCGGCGCCACCCGCCACGTCGACCGGGGCCACCCGTTCAAGCTCCACTTCGACGACCTGGAGGTCGGCACGGCCGTCCGCACCGGGTCGCACACCGTCACCCTGGCCGACATCGAGGGCTTCGCCGAGTCCACCGGTGACCACTTCTACGCCCACATGGACGAGGAGGCCGCGGCGGCCAGCCCCATCTTCGGCGGCCGGGTGGCCCACGGCTACCTGGTGCTCTCCCTGGCCGCCGGCCTCTTCGTGTGGCCCGATCCGGGGCCGGTCCTGGCCAACTACGGGGTAGACCACTGCCGGTTTGCCAAGCCCACCTACCCCGGCGACACGCTGACCGTCTGGCTGACCGCGAAGCGAAAGACCCTGCGGGCCGGGGTCGGCTACGGCGAGGTGGTGTGGGACGCCCAGGTTTCCAACCAGGACGACGAGGTGGTCGCCGCCTACGACGTCCTGACCATGGTTGCCAACCGGCCCGGTGTGAACGGTGCCCCGGACGGGGAGACGGCCTGATGGGACGGTCCTGGGCCTCCATGGTGGCCTTCGAGGCCTTCCTGGATGACGGGGGAATCGTGGAGGTCGACGACGACATGCCCGACGCCTACCGGCAGGCCGTCTTCGCCTTCATCGAGATGCACGCCAACAGCGAGCTGATGGGCGGCCTGACCGAGCGGGACTGGATTCCAAAGACCCCCGGTCTCCGGCACAAGATGGCTGTGCTGGCCAAAACCCAGGACGAGATCGGCCATGGCCACCTCTTGTACATGGTGGCCGCCGACATGGGGATCAAACACCGACGAGAGATGCTGGAAGACCTTTTCGCTGGTCGGTCCAGGTTCCACAACGTCTTCCACTACCGGGCCAAGACGTGGGGCGACCAGGTGGCCATCTCGTTCCTAGTCGACGCGGCCGCCCTGGCTACCCAGCAGGCCGTGTTCAAGAACTGCTCCTACGGCCCGTACCGCCGGATCCTGAAGCGGATCATCACCGAGGAGGGGTTCCACATGCGAATGGGCGAGGAGCGGATGCTCCTGATCGCCGAGGGAACCGAAATCCAGCGGGCCCTGTTCCAGGCCTCGTTGGACGACTGGTGGTGGCCGGCCCTCCAACTTTTCGGACCCGACTCACAGCCCGACGACGTGCTGCTGCGATGGCACATCAAGTCGGAGCGCAACGAGGTCCTGCGGGCCCGGTGGGTCCAGAAATTCGCGCCGCTCCTGATCTCCTACGGCTTTACCATCCCCGACCCTGACCTCGTCCATGACCCGGAGGCCGGCACCTGGACCTCCGGACCCATCGACTGGGAGCCGCTGCGACGCACCCTGGCTATGGGCGGACCGGACTCGGCCCGCCGTATTGCCGATGCCGCCGCCAACTGGGCCGACACCGGTTGGGTACGCGAGGCCATGGACCACGCTCCGGAACGCGCCCCGGGACCAGCGGGAGCCGCGGTATGACCACCGTCGAGCGGGTGCGGACCGCCATCGCCAGCGTCGACGATCCGGAGTACCCGGGGATCTCCGTCGTGGACCTCGGCCTGCTGGAGACGCTGGACGTCACACTGGACGGGCACGTGGTCGTCGGTCTCATCCCCACCTTCTCCGGCTGCCCGGCGCTGTCCATGATCGCCAATGACGTCCGGGCCGTCGTCGGGTCGGTCGACGGCGTCTCATCGTGCGACGTGCGCTGGCTGGGTGCCCCGGCTTGGACCGTCGACCGGGTAAGCGACGAGGCCCGGCAGGCCATGGCCCAGGAGTTCACGGTGGCCGTCCGGATCGGTGTCGAACCAGTGTCTTGCCCCCGCTGTGGCGCCCCGACAACCGAGACCTCGCTGTTCGGCCCCAGCCGTTGCAGGGCCGTGCACTCCTGTCCGGCGTGTTCCGAGGTCGTCGAGGTCATGCGGTCGTCGTCTGGAGGCCGGGCATGAAGCGCTACGAGGTCTTCCTGAAGAAGGACGGGCGGGACGAGTACCGGCACGCCGGCTCGCTCGACGCGCCCGACCCCGAGATGGCCCTGGTCCTGGCCCGGGAGAGCTACCTCCGGCGGGCCGAAGGCGACCGGCTGTGGCTGGTGGACCGCGAGGACCTGATCATCGGTGACGCGGACTTCGTGGCCCCCAACGCCGACAAGCCCCACCGGCACAATGACGGCGAGCGCATCGCAGTCCGCCGCCGGCAACTCCGCGAGGAGGATGGCCGGTGACCGCTCCCGGGCTGACCAACAGCGTCCGGGAGTTCCTCCTGGCGTTCGCCGACGACGAGCACCTGATGGGCCAGCAGCACGCCGAGTGGATTGGCGTGGCCCCATTTCTTGAGGAGGACCTGGCCTTCTGCTCCATCGGTCAGGACGAGTTGGGGCATGCGGCATCCCTGTACGCCATCGTGGCCGGAGACGGCGACCCGACAGGCGTCGTGGACCCGGCCATCGACGAGTTGGCCTTCCACCGTGACCCCGCTGACTGGCGTAGCTGCCGACTGGTGGAGGAGCCGTCCGGGGACTGGGGCCATGCCCTGATCCGGCACTGGCTCTACGACGCCGCCGAGGAACTCCGATGGGATCTGGTGTCCGAGTCCACCCTGGTCCCGTTGGCCGAGGCGGCTGTCCGGGCGGCCTCCGAGGAGTGGTTCCACCGACGCCACGCCGACGGCCTGCTCGACGTTCTGCTGGTCGGATCCGACAGCCGGGAACGGCTCCTCGCCGCGCTGGATGACCTCCTGCCCGTCGCCGTCGGCTTGTTCGACCCGGTGCCCGGCGAGGACGAGGCCGTCGCCGCCGGTGTCGCGGCTGCCCCCTTCGACACCTGCTTGCCCACCTGGACCGGACGGATCCGGGACCGCTTCGGGGTCGACCCGTCGTGCACCGTCCCCTCTCCCCCGAACGGGCGCCGAGACCGCAGCCCTGCCTTCGCCCCGCTCTTGGAACGGATGCGCGAGGTGTTCGCCCTCGACCCCACGGCTACCTGGTAGCCGGCCGGGCGTCGATCCGAACGACACCCGAAGGCCGCAGTACGGTTCGGTGCCATGACCCGGGACTCCCTGGACGGCATCCGGGCCGACGACTACCACACGGCCGGAGAGCCCTTCCGAATCGTCGACCTCGGGCCCATGGGGGGATCTACCGTGCTGGACCGACGGTCCTGGGCCATGACCCACCTGGACGACCACCGCAGGTTCCTGGTTCACGAACCCCGGGGCCACGCCGGCATGTACGGCGGAATGGTCGTCCCCCCGGACGACGACGCCGGCAACATCGGTGTGGTGTTCTTCCACAAGGACGGCTTCTCGACGGCCTGCGGACACGGCACCATCGCCCTGGCCACGTGGGCCGTCGACACCGGTCGGATCGCCGCTCCGGTCAACGGCGAGGTTCCGGTGGTGATCGACGTCCCGTCGGGCCGCCTACCAACGGTCGCCCGGTTGTTGGACGGTTGTGTCGCCTCCGTCCGGTTCACCAACGTCCCGTCTTACGTCTCGGCCACCGACCTGAAGGTTCAGACGTCGTTCGGCCCGGTCACGGCTCACGTGTCGTTCGGGGGCGCCTTCTACGCCTCGGTGGCCGTCGACGACCTGAACGTCACGGCCACCGCCGACCGGGTCGACGACCTGATCACCCTGGACAGGGAGGTACGTGCGGTGCTCGGCGACCACCCCTCGTGCTGCCACCCCGACGATGACCGCCTTTCCGGGCTTTATGGCTCCATCCTCCACGAGACGCTGGACGGGGATCCCCTCCACCAGCAGAACGTGACCGTTTTCGCCGACGGCCAGGTTGACCGGTCCCCGTGCGGATCTGGGACCTCGGCCCGCCTGGCCCTCCTCCACCACCTCGGGATGGTCGACGTCGGCCAGGCGTTCCAGAACCGGGGGGTGGCCGGCGGGGAGTTCACCGGCCGCGTGGTGGCCACGACCGGTGACACCGTGACGACCACCATCGAGGGGTCGGCTTACCGTCACGCCACCAGCACCTTCCACCTCGACCTCCACGATCCGCTCGGATCGGGATTCCTGTTTCGCTGACCGGAGGCCAGATGCCCGGACCCCTACCCCACTTCGACGCTGAGGCCATTCGGTCCGTGGTCGACCTGTCAACCTGCATCGAGGCCCTGCGGGAGGGATCCAGGGAACTGGGGGAATTACACCCCCGGTCTCAGGTCTCGTTGGGTGAGGGAGATGACTTCCTCCTGATGCCGGCCGTCTCCCCGGCTGGGATCGGCGTGAAGGTGGTGAGCGTGGTGTCGGGGAACCGGGACCGCGACCTGCCCCTGATCCACGGCTTCTACCTGTACTGCGATCGGGAGACCGGGGTACCGACGGCCACCCTGGACGGTTCGGCCCTGACCACCCTGCGGACCCCGGCCGCCTCGGCATTGGCCGCCGACGTGTTAGCCCGACCGGATGCCACCACGCTGGGGATCTTCGGCACCGGTGTCCAGGCGAGGGGCCACGTGGCCGCCATGCTGACCGTCCGGCCCACCGTGGAACGGATCGTGGTGTCTGGCCGGACCGTGGACTCGGCCGACCGGTTCGTGGCCGGCCTCGACGTCGGGGACCGCCAGGCGGTGACCGGGTCCCCGACCGAGGCCGCCGGATGCGACCTGGTGTGCGGCTGCACGTCGTCGGCCACGCCGGTGGTCCCCACCCACGCCGTCCGGCCCGGGACCCACGTGGGCCTGGTCGGTTCCTACTCGACGGCCCGCCGGGAGGTCGATGCCGACCTCCTCCGACGGTCCGCTGTCTTCGTCGACGACCGGCATGCGGCAGCCGACGAGGCCGGTGACCTGATCACGGCGGCCGATGAGGGTCGGTGGTCCTTCGACGAGGTTCGCGGCGACCTGGCCGAGTTGTGCCTTGGGACGGCCGGTCGTTCGTCCAATGACGAAGTCACCTTGTTCAAGTCGGTCGGCCTAGCCGTCTGGGACCTCATTGTGGCTAGTGCGGTGGTGCGGGCCGGTCCCCGGTGACGGAGCCCGCTCGATTCTTTGGCCACCAGGCCGACGGGTCCTAGGGTCCGGCGATGCCCACTCTGCAGACCGGTGAGCCGCTCGACGCTGCCGGCCTGGCCGGTGACGCCAAGAAGGACCTCCAGGGCCAACTGCTGTCCGATCTGGTGGTCCGGCTCGCTGGCAGCGGCAACTCCTTCTGGGAGGAGCGCCTGGCCGACATCGACCCGGGGTCCGTCACCTCGTTGGACGACCTGGGCCGGCTTCCGTTTACGGTCAAGCAGGACCTTCGGGAGCAGTACCCGCTGGGCATGGTTATCTCCCCGATGGAGGCCACCACGCGTCTCCATGCCAGTTCGGGGACCAGCGGCAAGCCGACCATCGTCGTGTACACCCCCCACGACCTGGCCGTGTGGGCCGAGGTCAACGCCCGGGCCCTTGTGTTGGCCGGTGCCCGGCCTGGTGACATCCTCCACAACGGTTACGGGTACGGCCTGTTCACCGGCGGCCTGGGACTCCACTACGGCGGCGAGCGTCTGGGGTGCACCGTGGTGCCCGTGTCGGGGGGGAACACCACCCTGCAACTCCAGTTACTGGAGGACCTAGGCAGCCGCATCATGTCGGCCACCCCGTCTTTTTCGCTGGTCCTAGCCGAGCGGGCTAGGGAACGGGGCATCCTGGACCGTCTGCGGGTCGAGGTGGGAATTCTGGGTGCCGAGCCGTGGTCCGAGGGCATGCGCGACCGCATCAACGAGGCATGGGGCGGGGGCTACACCGCCCTGGACATCTACGGTTTGTCCGAGGTCATCGGCCCCGGGGTGGCCATGGAGGCCCCCGACGACCTGGGCGCCCTGAACGTGTTTGACGACCACTTCCTGCCCGAGATTGTCGATCCGGAGACCGGGGAGACGGTGCCCGACGGCGAGTACGGCGAGCTGGTCCTCACCACCCTGACCAAGGAGGCCATGCCCGTCCTCCGCTACCGCACCGGGGACATCACACGGATCCTCCCCGAGGACCAGCCCGGTGTCCCCGGACGGCACTGGACCCGGATCTCCCGCCTCACCGGCCGGGCCGACGACATGCTGGTGATCCGAGGTATCAACGTTTACCCCCGCGAGATCGAGACCGTCCTGATGGACGATCCGGACGTTGGTGCCAACTACGCCATCGTCGTGGACCGTCGGGGGACCATGGCCGAGATCCGGGTCCGGGCCGAGGCCACGGCGGAGGCAGGTAACCGGATCCCTGAAGTTACCGAGCGACTCACCCGGGTACTGGCCGACCGGATCCGCATCCGAGCCGGCGTTGAGATGGTCCCCGAGGGGTCGATGCCCCGGACCGAGGTGGGCAAGGTCAAGCGTGTCTTCGAGCAGGTCGACGACACCGACCCTCTGGCCTGACGACCCACCTGACCTCCGGAGATCGTTGCGGCCACGGGGAAAACCGTTTCCTGATGGTCCGTCAGATTCTGGATCCCACTAGCGTTGTTGGCCGTGTCTGACCTCCCCGGCGATTCCACCGCCACCTCTGACCGGGCGGTCACCGAGCCGGCCGACCAAGCGACCTTCCGGCTTGAGGCACGCGCCTTCCTAGCCGAACATGCCGAGCCCCTGGCCGCCATCGACCCATGGCAGGTGTCCGGGTTCCCCGACGACCAGCAGGCCCGGTCTTACTTCGAGCGTGGCCGGGACTGGCAGCGCACCCTGGCCACCCACGGATGGGCCGGCCTGACCTGGCCCAGCGAATTCGGGGGCGCTGGACGACCTTCGTGGGCCGAGCGCGTCTTCCGTGAGGAGTCGGCCAGCTTCGGCTCCCACGCCGGGTTCATCGGTTCCACCATCGCAATGCTCGGTCCCACCCTCCAGGTCCACGCCACCGAGGCCGTCGCCGCTCGGTTTCTCCCCTCCCTCATCAGCGGTGAGGTGGCCTGGTGCCAGCTGTTCAGCGAACCGGGTGCTGGGTCGGACCTGGCCGGACTGGCTACCCGTGCCGTTCGAGACGACGACCACTGGGTGGTAGACGGCCAGAAGGTTTGGAACTCCTGCGCCCAGTTCGCAGACTGGGGCTTCCTCCTGGTTCGTACCGACCCCGATGCCCCCAAGCACCGTGGCATCACGTTCCTGCTCGTCGACATGTCGTCGCCCGGCGTCGAGGTTCGTCCCCTCGTGCAGGCCAACGGGTCAACTCACTTCAACGAGGTCTTCCTCACCGGGGTCCGCGTCCCAGCAGACCAGGTGGTCGGCGAGATTCACGGAGGCTGGGCACCCGCCCGCACCGTGCTGGCCAACGAGGCCGCCTTTATCGGTCGAGGTGGTGGTGTCCCGGCTTCCGACCGGCTGCGAGACCTGGCTGCCCAATACGGCGGCCTGGACGATCCCCGAATCCGCCAGCGCCTGGCCACTGTCATCACCCGGGAACGCCTCCAGGGGCTCATGGGGCAGCGCATCCAGGCCGCAGTCCGCGACGGGCGCGAACCGCCGTTCGACCCGGGATTGACCAAAGTCATGGCAGCCGCCACCAAGGTCTTGACCGGTGACCTGGCCGCCGAGTTGGCCGGACCTGCGGGCATGGTCGACACCGACCGGACCAGTACCTGGATCCAAGCCGAGGTGATAAATCGGTTCAGCATCTCGATCGGCGGCGGAACCACCGAGGTGCAGAAGAACAATCTGGCCGAACGCTCGCTGGGCCTTCCCCGAGAACCGGGACACGACCGCGATACACCGTGGAAAGATGTTCCCCGCGGTTGAGTGGGGGTGAAAGAACCAGCCGATGGACGACGACCTGAGCGACGACCTGAACGACGACCTGGTCGGCGACCGGGACGACGACGGCCAAACGGCCAGCGCGGCGTCGCTGTCCGCCGCCGTGCTGGCCGAAGAGGCGGCCCGACACGCCGAGGGGCAGGCCGACCAGGTGCTGTTCCCCGACGATCTTCTCCCTGGGGTGAAGAGCGAGGGAATCTCTCTCCGCAAGGGCCTGGCCATGGGGGGCGGTGCGGCCACGTTCGTGGTCCTGATGGTCCTGAACTCCCTCGATGAGCTCCAGACGGCCGCCATCTCCGTCTTGGCCCCCGACATCCGCGACACCTTCGGGGTAAGCGACGGCACGATCACCTTCATCGCTAGTGCCTCCGGTGCCTTCGTGGTCCTGGGGGCCATCCCCATGGGCTGGGCCGCCGACCGGATGCGCCGGATCCCGATCATCGGCTGGTCCAGCATCGTGTTCGCCGCCATGGTGGCCCTCTCGGGTATGGCGGTGAACGCCTTTACCTTCTTCTGGGCCCGGTTCGGGGTGGGCATCGCCAAGGCCAACACCATCCCCGTCCACTCCTCGACCATCGCCGATACCTACCCCATCGGTATCCGCGGTCGGATCGGCGCCCTCGATAAGGGAGTGGGCCGCTTGTTCGCCGTCCTCAGCCCCATCCTGGTGGGCGGTATTGCCGCTCTGGCTAACGGTCCGGGCGAGATCGACGGATGGCGATGGGCCTACTACCTACTTGGCATCCCGGTGGCTGTGGCCGCCTTGGCCGCCTTTTTCCTCCGCGAGCCCCAGCGGGGACGCTGGGAGAAAGAGGACGTCCTGAAAGAGTCGTTCACAGAGGACGACCCGCTCCCAGTTTCCATGGACGCCGCGTTCTCACGTCTCATGCAGATCCGGACCATGAAGACGGTGGTCGTCGGGTTCAGCGCCCTGGGTTTCGGCCTGTTCACCGCACCGGTGCTGGAGAACCTTTGGCTGGAGGACAAGTTCGGCCTGGAATCCTTCGAGCGCGGCGCCTGGGCCACCACGGCCGGCTTATTCACCGTGCTGGCCCTCATCTACGTCGGGCCGAAGTTCGACCGGCTGTGGCGGGAAAACCCCACCCGCACCCTCCAGCTGGTCGGTGCCCTGATCGGACTGTCTGCGATCTTCAAGCCCATCCAGTGGGCCATGCCCACCGTGCCGCTATTCATCGCCCTATCCATCCCCACTCAGGTGATGCTCAGCACAGCCTTCGCGATGGTCGGTCCGCTGATCCAGGCCATCGTCCCCTACCGACTCCGGGGTACCGGTACGGCACTCATCACCCTCTACATCTTCTTCATCGGGGGAACAGGTGGGGGCCTGATCTCGTTCATGTTCGCCGACGGTTGGGGACCCCGGGTCACCACCTTGGTCCTGACCGTCCCCTCCTCGATCATCGGTGGCTGGATCATGTTCCGGGGCGCCCGCCACGTCCGCCATGACCTATCGCTGAACGTCCAGGAACTGCTCGACGAGCAGGCCGAACAGCGGCGGGCGTCCGACCCCTCCCAGGTCCCTGTCCTACAAGTCAACAACGTGGACTTCTCCTACGGGCCGGTACAGGTCCTGTTCGACGTGGGCTTCGAGGTCCGTCGGGGCGAAACGTTGGCTCTCCTGGGTACCAACGGGGCCGGCAAGTCCACCATCCTGCGAGTGATTAGTGGCCTCGGTATGCCCCGGCGAGGCGTCGTCCGGCTCAACGGCCGCACCGTCACCTACACCTCGCCGCAACTCCGGTCCCGCCTCGGCATCCAGCAACTCCCCGGAGGTAATGGCGTCTTCCCCGACATGACAGTCCGCCAGAACCTGGTAATGGGTGGTTACATCCACCGTGGCGACCGGGAGGACGTGGAGCGCCGGATCGTCGAGGTCCTGGACCTCTTCCCCGACCTGGCGGACCGGCAGGGCCAGCGGGCTGGATCCATGTCCGGAGGGCAGCAGCAGATGTTGGCCCTGGCCCGGGTCCTGCTCCACGACCCCGAGATCCTGCTCATCGACGAGCTCTCACTGGGCTTGGCTCCCACGGTGGTCCAGGATCTCCTGGCCCTGGTCGAGAGGCTCCAGGAGCGCGGCCAGACCATCATCCTGGTGGAGCAGTCCCTGAACGTGGCCCTGTCGGTCGCCGACCGGGCCATCTTCTTGGAAAAGGGACAGATCCGGTTCGAGGGCCCAGCTCGGGAGCTACTCGAACGGGACGACCTGGCCCGGGCCGTGTTCCTGGGCCGGGAGGGTGGCTGAGGTGGGGGCCATTGTCGGAGGTGAGATGGCCGTGGTGGCTGTCTGGACCACCCGCCAACTGTGGTTCGACGGCATCGTCAACGGGATGGTCTTCGGGCTGCTGGCCCTCGGCGTGGTTCTCGTCTATCGGTCCACCCGGGTCATCAACCTGGCCGTAGGCAATATGGGCCTCCCAGCCACCGGCTTGATGACCCTCATGACCTTTAACTACGGCTTCCCCTACTGGGCTGCCCTGCCCATCAGCCTGCTAGTAGGTATCACCGTCGGGGCGACGGTCGAACGGGCCGTCATCCGCCGGCTGTTCGAGGCCCCCCGGGTCATTGTGCTGGTCGCCACCATCGGCATCGCCCAGCTCATGCAGGCCATCCTCGCCTCGTATCCCGACCTCGACCGGCACCGCAGCCAGCGCTTTCCCATTCCGGTGAACTTCACCTGGGACGACGTCCTCGGCGTCCGGGTCACCGGGCCGAAGGCGACCATCCTGGTCGTCGTCCCCCTCCTGGCCCTGGGCTTGTCCTGGTTCCTGAACCGCACGGTGTTCGGCCAAACGGTGCAGGCCTCGGCCAGCAACGCCGACCTGGCCCGCATGTCGGGGATCGACCCGAAGATGGTCCAACTGTTTGTCTGGACGGTGGCCGGTCTCCTGGCCACCATCTCCCTGCTCCTGCTGTCCGGGAACCGGGGAAGCGTCGGTGGCCTTCAGAACCTCGGGCCCAGCACCATGGCCCGAGCCCTGGCCGCCGCGGTCATCGCGGGCATGGTCTCCTTCCCCCGGGCCCTCGGTGCCGGAATCCTCATTGGTGTGGTCCAGGCCCACGTGCAGTTCACGTTCTTTAACCAGAGCGGCCTGATCGACTTCGTGTTGTTCGTCGTGGTTGCCGTGGCCGTTGCCTTCCAGAGCCGGGGGAGCCGGGAGGTCGACTCGTCGTTCTCCTTCTCGGCCCGGAGGCGACCCATCCCCGAGCGCCTCCGACAATTCTGGTGGGTGAGGCACCTGTCGACGATTTCGCTGGCCGTCCTGCTGGGCATCGCCCTGATAATCCCCTTCATCGTGGACCGCCCCTCACGCCACCTGTTGTACGCCAGCATCCTGGCCTTCGCTATCTGCGCCGTCTCGATGACCATCGTGACCGGCTGGGCCGGGCAGTTGTCTCTCAGCCAGATGGCGTTCGCTGGGATCGGTGCCCTGATCGCTGCCGGGTTCAACCGCGGCTTGGAGTTCGGGGTCGGGATCGGCAATGACCTGGAGTTCTTCTCCGTCACCGTTCCCCGCCTCCCCTACCTGGTCTCGATGCTGGCCGCGGTCGGAGTCGCTGCTGCCTCGGCTGCCCTCATCGGCCTGGGTGCCCTCCGGGTCCGGGGACTCCTGCTGGCTGTCACCACGTTCGCCTTCGCCCTAGCCGCCCAGCAGTATCTGTTCCGCCGGCCGTTGTTCAACGGTGGCTTCAAGCAGAGCATCCCGTTTCGCCGGGGCAGCCTGGGACCGATCGACCTGGCTAGCCAACGGACCTACTACTACCTGTGCCTAGGGGTCCTGGTGCTGGTCCTGGTGGTGGTCTCCCGGCTCCGGTCTACCGGCATCGGACGGACGATCATCGGGATCCGCGAGAACGAATCCACGGCCGCCGCCTACACGGTCGGCCCGACCCGAACCAAGCTCCTGGCCTTCGCCATAGCCGGTGGCATCGCCGGCCTTGGTGGCGCCCTGTTGGGTGGTCTGGTACAGAACATCCCCTACACGGAGCGGCTGTTCCAGATCGGCGACTCGCTGCGCCTGGTGTCCATCGTGGTCATCGGCGGCCTCGGGACAGTCATGGGGCCAGTGGTGGGTGCCCTCTGGGTGGTGGGGCTACCCGCTTTCTGGCCCGATAACGAACTGGTACCCCTGTTCACCTCCAGCATCGGCCTGCTGATCCTGCTTCTCTACTTCCCCGGTGGGCTGATCCAGATCGCCTACTCAGCCCGGGACGCCGTACTGCGGTGGGCCGAGTCGCGCCTGCCCGATGCGACACCAACTTCCACGACGACACCACCGGCCGTGGCCCTGGGTGGTGGACGGGGCCGTCGGAAGATCGACGGGCCCGCGCTGATCGTGGACGATGTGGCCGTGGCCTTCGGGGGGCTCCGAGCGGTCGACGGCGTGTCGATCGTGGCCCACCCGGGGGAGGTGGTCGGCCTCATCGGCACCAACGGCGCCGGCAAGTCGACACTCATGAACGCCATCGGTGGTTTCGTCCCGTCTACGGGGACCATCGAGATCCTCGGCCGCGACGCCTCCGGGTTGTCGGCGGCTAACCGAGCTCGCCTGGGGTTGGGCCGAACCTTCCAGGCAGCCCGCCTGTTCCCGGAGCTGACCGTGAACGAAACGGTCCAGGTGGCCCTAGAAGCCCGGGAAAGGACAAGGCTGGTCCCGGCAGCGTTCTTCCTCCCGTCGTCGATCCGAGCTGAGCGGGCCAAGGCATCCGACGCCTCCGACCTGATCGACTTCCTGGGCCTGGGCCGCTACGCCGACGCCTTCGTAGCCGAGCTGTCGACCGGAACCCGCCGCATCGTCGAGCTGGCCGGCCTGTTGGCCCTTGACGCCCGGGTGCTGTGCCTCGACGAGCCCACGGCCGGCATCGCCCAGCGGGAAACCGAGGCCTTCGGACCGCTGCTTAAGCAGATTCAGCAGGAGCTAGGCGCCACTATGGTCGTCATTGAACACGACATGCCGATGATCATGGCCCTATCCGACCGGGTGTACTGCCTAGAAACCGGGCGGATCATCGCCGAGGGATCCCCGGACGAGGTTCGAAATAACCCCCGGGTGGTGGCCAGTTACCTAGGCACCGACGACCGGGCTATCGACCGCTCCGACGGCTAACCGGACCGGAAGCCCAGCCAGCGGCTACTCGTCGCCGTCGCTGCCCGACCGCTTCCCGAGCAGGTCCTGGCGAATCGTGGTCACGGGCTTCACGGCGGGCGCGTTCTCGTCCACCTGATTCACCCAGACCGTCCGCTGTGGGAACGGGATCTCGATGCCGTTGGCGTCGAAGGCCTTCTTCAGCCGGGCCCGGATGAGGCGTCCCGTGGCCCACTGTTCATTGGGTTCCGTCTTGACGGCCAGGCGGATGGAGATGGCGTCGGCGCCGAAGCTCTGCACGCCCCAGATCTCGGGTTCCTCGATAATGGTGGCTGACTCCACCTCCTCCTGCCAGACGCTGTCGGCCACCTCCTTGATGACGCTGGCCGCCAGGTCGATGTCCGTGTCGTAGGCCACGTCGACGTCGAGCACCGTGCGAGCCCAGAGCTGCGAGGAGTTACCCACCCGGCGGATTTCACCGTTGGGGATCGTCCACATCGTCCCGTTGACATCCCGCAAGGTCGTGGTCCTCAGGCCCACCTTCTCGACCGTGCCCGAAGCGGCTCCCACGTCCACGATGTCGCCCACCCCGTACTGGTCTTCGATGATGATGAAGATCCCGGCGATGAAGTCGGATACCAGCGACTGGGCGCCGAAGCCGATGGCTAGGCCGACGATGCCCGCACCGGCGATCAGCGGACCGAGGTCTAGCCCTAACTCTCCGAGGGCCACCATGAGGGCCAGGGCGTAGACGGCGGTTCCCGCCAGGCCGCGAAGCACCACTCCCAGGGTCACTGCCCGCTGTCGCGAGCGCTCGGCCTGATCGTGAATCTTCTGGAGCCTGCCCCGGGCCCGGCGCCCCAGCCGGGCCAGCCGGGCCGACGACTCGGCTTCAGCCTCGCCCTCCTCCCGGGTCCTCGATTCCACGAGGCGGCTGACCATACGGTCGATGGCCCGCTTCACCAGGCGGTTCACGACCACGGCGCCGATCAGGATGACCGCCACCTTGAGCGGACGCTCGATCAACCAGTCCACGAGCCCGGCCAGAGCCTCGTTATCCGTCGCGTCCCAGACCCACTCGCAGGTAAAGCCCGGGGACTCCCCACAGGCATCCACAAGGCCGGGGTCCAGCAACTCGGTTGTCACCGCTTCAGGCATCGGCGCCACCTCCCCGCCGGACGGTAGTCCCCTGGGGGCCGCGACAAGGATCAGCCGCTCAGGCTGGCTACGGCCCAGAGCGCGGCAACGGTGCCCAGGACGATGTAGAGCACGCTCCGCCACACGGGTGGACGAACTAGGTCTCCGTCGGCTCGTTGTCGTGGCGGTCGGGCGAGGGCCGTGGCATTGCCCACGGCCATGGCCCCTCCGAGAGCCAACAGCAGCCAACCCAGGATGTTCTCGCCCAAGAACACCGATCGGTCCTCAACTAGCCCGCGACATGTTGGAGAAGCGGGTGTAGCGGGGCAGCCAGGCCAGCTTCACGGTGCCCGTCGGCCCGTTACGGTGCTTGGCCACGATGACCTCGGCCGTACCCAGGTCAACAGAGTCCGCGTTGTAGACCTCGTCGCGATACAGGAAGATCACCACGTCGGCGTCCTGCTCGATGGACCCCGATTCCCGGAGGTCGGACAACATCGGACGCTTGTCTGTTCGCGTCTCTAGGCCCCGGGAGAGCTGTGACAGGCCGACCACCGGGCAACCCAGCTCACGGGCCAGGATCTTGAGGCCCCGGCTGATCTCGGAGACCTCGACCTGTCGACTCTCCGCGTTAGAACGGCCGGTCATGAGCTGGATGTAGTCCACGACAACCACCCCCAGATTGCCGACCCGGCTCTTGAGACGTCGGGCCTTGGCCCGGATCTCCATGACCGAGGTGTTCGGGTTGTCGTCGATCCAGATTTTGGCCTCGCCAAGCTTTCCGATCCCACGGTTGATGCGTGACCAGTCGTCGGACGTCAACTGTCCGTTGCGGATGCTGGTGGCGTCCACTCGGGCCTCGGAGCAGAGGATCCGTTGGGTTAGCTCCATCTGGCTCATCTCCAGTGAGAACACCACGGTCGGTAGATCGCACCGGATCCCTATGTGGGTGGCCAGGCCGAGGCCGAAGGAGGTCTTTCCCATGGCTGGCCGGGATCCGACGATGATGAGCGACTCGTCCTGGAGGCCGGACAACAGCATGTCCAGGTCCTCGTAGCCGGTGGGTGTGCCAGTGATGTGGTCACCCCGTTCCATCAACTCTTCGAGGCGATCCATGTTGGCATCAATGAGGTTCCGGATCTGGGTCATGGAGTCGGTCACCCGTCCCTGACCCACCTGGAACACCAGGGTCTCGGCCTCGTCCACGGCCTTGACCACGTCGTCGGGTCGGCCGTAGCCGATCTCGGCGATCTCGTTGGCCGCACCGATGAGGCCTCGCAGGGTGGCATGTTCCTGGATGATCCGGGCGTACTTGGGGGCGCTGGAGGTGGCGGGAGTCGACGCCTGGAGTTCCAACAGCAGGCCCGGTCCGCCTATCTGGTCCAGCAGTCCGGATCGGGCCAGGGCCTCGGCCACGGTGACCGGGTCAGCCGGCTCTCCCGAGGCGTACAGACCACAGATCGCCTCGAACACGTGGCCGTGCGAGGGCTTGTAGAAGTGCTCGGCGTTGACGACCTCCAACGCGTCGGCAATGGCGTCGCGCGACAACAACATGGCGCCGAGGAGCGAGGCCTCGGCGTCGAGGTTGTGCGGAGGGACCCGTGCACCCGACGAACGGTTGGCCGAACGAGAACCCCGGTCGGCCGACCACGCTCGCGGACCGTGGTGGTCGTCGTCCCGTGGTTCCTCGGGAAGCGGGGGATCTTCAGGGAGAGGCGGGAGGGCGGGAAGGGCCATGTCCGCCGGACCGGGTGGTTCGCTCGTCTGGTCCACGGCCTCGTCGTCGGGCGACGCGCTCATGTCGGCCCCCCGGTCTTCCGTCCACCCATGGGTCCAAGGATGCATGGGCTGTCCTGTGGGGTGCTAGAGGGAAAACTCCGACTAATGGTCCCCAGCACGCCGCTCCAGCAGGGGATATCGCGACCCATCCTGTGGATTGCTGACCGTCCGGTCCGGGCCTGGGGCCTGCGGACGATCCACGACACGACGGGGATCAGGCCTCAGCCTGTACCTCGACGGTCACCGGCACGGAGACCTCGGCATGGAGTTCGATGATGAACTCGTGCGAGCCGATGTCCTTGGCTGTCTCGCCGACCACCTGTCGACGGTCGACCACCAGGCCAACCTGGGAGGCCAAGGCTTCGGTCACCTCGGCCACGCCAACCGAGCCGAACAGTCGGCCCTCGTCGGAGGCCTTGGCCATCACCTTGAGCACCACGCCGGCGATCTGGGCGGCCGCCAGATCGGCGTCGCTTCGGTCAACCGCTGCCCTCAACGCGCGCTTGCGCTGCATGGCCTCGGCCTGGGCTGCCACACCCTCGGCGGCCTCGATGGCCAGCCCGCGGGGAACTAGATAGTTCCGGGCGTACCCCCGGGCCACCTCGACAATGTCCCCGGTACGACCAAGACCGTCCACGTCGATACGGAGGAGGACCTTCACGACTCCGCTCCTTCCTCATCTTCCTCATCCACTGCCTCAAGTGGCTCAGCCGGCTCATCTGTCGCCTCGGTCTCAATCGTCTCAACAACCTCGACCGACTCGACCGACTCGACAATCTCGACCGTCTCAACAACCTCGACCGTCTCGACCGACTCGACGGCCTCCAATTCCTCGGTGGTGGCCTCGTCACCTGAACCCGGAGGCGGCGCAGTCGGACGGGGCGGCGGGCCATCAGCGCGGGCGCTCCGGTCGTCGGACCGCCGCTCGCGGCGCTGCGAGGTAACCCGGTTCGTGTACGGGATCAGGGCCATTTCCCGGGCGTTTTTGACAGCCCGGGCCACCTCACGCTGCTGCTTCTCGTTGTTGCCGGTGTTCTGGCGGGTCTTCAGCTTGGCCCGCTCAGAGACGAACTTGCGGAGCATGTCGTTGTCCTTGTAGTCGACGAAGTCGACTTTGGCGATGGTCAGCGGACTGACCTTCTTCTTGCCCCGACGGGCGCTGTCCCGGCTCTTGGTACGGCGGGGAGGCATGCGGCGTGCCATCAGAAGGGCTCCTCGTCCGGATAGTCGGCGGCGGGAGCAGCGGTCGCGGCACCACCGGACGGCGCGGAGGATTCAGCGCCGCCGCCACGGAACTCGTTTCGGGTGACCTCGGCAGTCGCCCACTTCAGGCTCGGAGCTACGTCGTCGGCCACAATCTCGACCTTCGAGCGACGCTCACCCTCCTGGTTCTCCCAGGAGCGCTGGTCCAGCCTCCCGTACACGATCACCCTGGCCCCCTTGGTAATCGATTCGGCCACATTCTCGGCCAGGCTGCGCCAACAGGTGATGTCAAAGAACGAGACCACTTCCTCGTCGTTTTGGCCCTTGCGGTTCCACGCCAGGCCAAAGTTCGTCACGGCGGCGCCGTTCGGGGTGAACCGCAACTCGGGGTCGCGGGTCACGTTTCCCACAACGGTCACGGTGTTGTCGAATCCCATTGGATGATCTCCGTTTCTCAGCCGGCCTCGGCCGGTGACGATTCGCCGAGCAGGCCGCGACGGGTTGCCTCGGCCTCGGGCAGGCGCATGATCTTGTGGCGAACTACCTCACTACGGTCCGCGAGTCGAAGGATGCGGTCGGTGGAGTCCAGATTGCCAGCATCGGTCACCACGGCGAGGACGACGTAGACGCCCTCCCACTTGTGGTTGATCCGGTAGGCGAACCGTCGTCGGCCCCAGGGCTCGGAATCCAGCACAGACGCGATACGGCCGCCTTCAGATTCGATGTTGGCGGTGACCTTCGACAGGCTGGCCGCAACGGCCTCCTCGTCGAGGTCGCCGTCGAAAATGATCATGATCTCGTATACCCGCATGGCAGGCACTCACCTCCTCTGGACTCAGACGTCGCCCTTGGCGCGCCCGGGGCCCCGTAGTGGGACAGGGGGAACGGGTTGTCACGCTTCCCGATTCGACCGGCGAACCGGCCTACGTGGAAGCAACCAGAGGCTACCGCCGTCCGTTCCGAGGTCCGACCCGTATCCACCCCCCAAGCATGGCCGCCAGGTGTGACACCGAACCTCCGGAGGCCACCGGGACAATCCGGAAACGGTCAGGCGGCACCGTAGAGACCTAGGG
>JAKURX010000230.1 GCA_022451505.1 Acidimicrobiales bacterium
ACGCGTCCTCGTGGTTGTTATCAGTCAGTTGTCGAAGGTCGGTGCCGTCGGCTGCGATGGTGAAGATTTCAACGTCACCGTCGTGGTCCCCGTCGAAGGCGACCTGTGAGCCGTCGGGTGAGTAATTGCCCGACCAGTCGTTGACGGCGTTGTCGGTGAGCGCCCTGACACCTGTTCCGTCAGCATTCATGGTGTAAAGGTCCGAGTCGCCGTCGCGGTCGCTCATGAACAGGATCCGACCGTGGATTACCGGTTCGGCGGCAAGCGCGTGCTGGGCGGGGAAGGACTGCCGGTAGCGGATGGTGTAGGTCGTGTCGCCGGCTCCCTGCAGCTCGGGGGGCGACCAGTCGAGTGTTGCCCGGCCAATGCCAGTGGTGACGGTGAGGCCTCCGGGGGTCCCAGGACGCGAGGGTTCAGGGTCGACCCTCGGCTCCGTGGCGGTTGGTGGTTCTGGGCCGTCGGTCAACTCCGTGCTGGGGACAGGTGGCGGGTCGACCCTTTGCGCGCTGGTGCCGTTGGCCGCTGCGTCGAGACCAGCCAGGAAGGCCAAGACACCCCCGCCCAGTAACTGGGCTTGTTCGGGTGTCAGGCAATAGTGGTCGGCTACCCAGTCGAGGGCATCGACTTCGTCGTCGGGCCAGGTGGAGGTGTAGAGGTGGGGGCCAGACGGGTCCAGATCGGCACCCAGGTCTGTGTCGCATTCGTCGTCAGTGACCCCGGCGACGGCGACGAGCAGGAACCGCAGCACCTGTACACCCGCCTTCTGTAATCCTCCAGGCCCCTCGTAGTTGAGGTGCTCGGCGGCCCAGATGACATCTGCCACGCCATCTGTGGGATAGCCGGTCGTGACGTCGGTTCCCTCAGCGGCAACCGGCTGGACGGAGCCGAACGAAACGGACGATGCCACCAGGAGGCCGCAGGCAATACGGCGGGCCGATGTCGGAGACACGACTGGAGGCTAGAAGGTCCGAGCCCCCGTTTGAGACCCACCAGTGATGGCCAAGCCTTCGCTGCTCGAAACCAGAATGCCTCGTGGGAGACTGGGAGGGAGGGTCGCCCGAAGTGGGTCGATCCGAACACCACAGACCAGAGGAGATCCGACCTATGTCCCACACTGTTGTCGCCGAGTTCAACTGCCAAGAGGGGATCGGAGGAACGTTCCTCGCCGGACTCCTTCCGGCATTGGCTGAGACCCGAGCCTTCGAGGGCTGCGAAACCGTCGAGACCTACTCCGACGCTGACAACCCGGATCGGATCTTTCTTTGGGAGAAGTGGGCGGCCCGGGAGAACCACGAGGCATATCTGGCTTGGCGTGTCGAGACAGGGATGATCGAACAGATGGCGCCGGCCATGGCATCGCCTCCCCGCTTCATCCACCTCTCCCCACAGGATTAACAGGTTCAGTGACGATCCGTCTGGGGGACCGGTCGGATCAGGCTTGGTAGGCGCCGGCCCGCCGCTCTACTAGGGAGACAATCAGAACAGCCGCCGTTGGGTACAGGCCGAGGATCCCGCTGTAGTGGCTGAGGGTCCGGAAGTCGGTGAGGGACACCACCAGACCTGACCCCAGGCCGGCGAGACCCCCGGCGGCGGTCATCATCAGGTCGGCCAAGCCCTGAACCCGTACCCGCTGGAGTCCTTGGAAGGTGGCAGCTATCAGGGAAGAGCTGGCCACCAGCCCGAAACTCCAGCCCAGTCCGATCAGGAAAAGTCCCGTGAAAACCCCGGTCGAGTGTTCAGGGTCGGTGTGGGACGCGAATTCTGCACCAACGATGAGCATGATCCCTCCCACGGCGATAACCGGGCGGGGCCCGATCCGGTCGGTAAGCCAGCCGACCAGCGGGGAGAGGGCGTACATGCCGATGATGTGGAGGGAGATCACGAAGCCGATCAATTCCAACTGGTGGCCACCGTCCTTCATGTGTAGTGGGGTCATCGTCATCACTGCGACCATCACCACCTGGCCGGCCACCATGGAACCAACAGCCAGCCGCCCCGGCCCTGAGGCGGCTAGGGACCTGAAGGCGACCCGGAACGGCACCCGGCTCCCTGTGTCGAATTCGGTGCCCCCCACGACACTCAAGGGATCCGGTCGGAGCCACCGGTAGACAACGAACCCGGCGATGGTGAATAGGACCGCCGCGGCCAGGTACGGACCGACCAGTTCCCCCCCGCCCAGTATCCCTCCGAGGTGCCTAGCTGGTCCTAGGCCAATGGTGGGTCCGAGAACCGCCCCGATGGTCGACGACCACACCAGGTTGCCGATCGTCCGAGCCCTCCCCTCCTCGGGTGCCAGATCCGCGGCTG
>JAKURX010000231.1 GCA_022451505.1 Acidimicrobiales bacterium
CAGCTTCGACACGGGAGCCAGGCTCCGGGCCCTGATCGCAGAGCACGTACCGATGGACGACCTGGCCGAGGTCTCCGTTCCCTGCCACGTGGGGCCCACCGATGCCGCCCCCGGACAGGTGACCTGGTGGACCAGCGGTCCCGTCGTGGACCTGCTCTGTGCATCGACCGCGGTTCCCGGCGTCCTGCCGGTGGTCGAGTTGGAGGACGGCAGCCGGCACATCGACGGTGGCGTGGTGTCCAACATCCCGCTCCGAAAGGCGGTGTCGTTGGCCCCCACGCGGCTGGTTGTGCTGGACGTGGCGGCCAAGTTCGCGCCGGCCGGGAAGCAGACGGCGCTGTCGCTGATGATGGTCGGGGTCCGGGCCGCCGCCGCCGAGTTGATACGCCAGCAGTGGCTGGACGTTCCCACCGACCTGGACGTCCTCCACGTGGAGTTGCCGACAGTCGACGACGCCCCCGACTTCGAGTTCGGGCTGGTACCAGAACTGCTGGAGGCTGGAGCCGAGGCGGCCGAGGCGGCGCTCGCCGGCACCACCGCCCGGTCGACCGCTACGGGGTGACCTTCAGGAACGCCGTCGGCGCCTTCGCCGATCCGTGCGTTCACCTGATCCGACGGTGGCTGTCGCAACCGGTGAAGCGATGTCCGGGACCGGACGGTCGCCGTCCAGGACTGCCCGGATCATGGCGATGTGGTCGGGCGTGCTGCCGCAGCAGGCGCCGATGATGGATACGCCCGCCTCCCGGAGCCTGTGGGCATGAGCCGAGAGGATCTCCGGTGTGGCGTCGTACTCCAGCTCGGCTCCCTTCCAGACGGGTATGCCGGCGTTCGCCTTGGAGACGACCGGGATGTCGCCGCACGCCGAATGGATGGCCACGACGGCGGCCTCGGTGTCGGCCAGGTTGGCACCGCAGTTGGCCCCGATGCCGTCCACGCCGAGCTCGGCCAGCAGGGCACCGGCGTCCTCCCCGGTGATGCCCATCATGGTCCGACCGGCCGTGTCGAAGCTGAGGGTGACCACGATCGGGAGGCCTGAGGTGGAGCGGGCTCCCAGTACGCCCGCCTCCACCTCGGGAAGGGCGCTCATGGTCTCGAGCCAGAGGATGTCGGCGCCGCCGTCAGTCAAACCGGCCGCCTGCTCAGCGAACGCCTTCTGGGCCTCGGCGGCGGTCAGCGCGCCGAGTGGCTCGATGAGCTCCCCGGTGGGACCCATGGACCCGGCGACCAGGACCGGCCGGTCGGCGGCATCGGCGACTTCCCTGCCTATGGAGGCCGCGGCGGCGTTCAGCTCGGGTACACGCCCCTCCAGCGAGTGGAGCTTCAAGCGGTGGCGGTTGCCGCCGAAGGAGTTGGTGAGGACGATGTCGGATCCGGCATCCACGTAGGCCTGGTGGATGGCCCGGATCCGGTCCGGATGGTCCAGGTTCCAGAGCTCGGGTGGGTCGCCGGCGGTGAGGCCGGCGGCGAACAGCTCCGTGCCCATGGCGCCGTCGATGACGAGGAAACCATTGGCTTCGAGGAGTTCCGCCAGACCGACCATGGGAGGAACCTATCCCCGCACATCCGGCAGGTACTGCCGGGCTCCTGATCAGTCGGTCAGCGTGGTGGCACAGATTCGCCCAGCATTGGTGAACACGATGTCCATCTTCTCGTCACCCATGAGGGTGAGGTCCTGGACGGAGTAGTTCTGGGCGATCAGGTCGACGGCACAGGTGCAGGCGTCATCGATGGTGAGACCCGCTCCTTCAAGTGCCAGTCGAGAATCTCCCTGCTGCTCCATGCCTCTGACGCACCGGCCGTGGATGATGGAAGCGACGTCGTCCTTGAACTGGGCCTTCTCGCCGCAGCCGGAAGCTAGAGCGGCGACTATGACAATAGGGGCGAGGACTCGAAGATGCATGGCCTGAAGGGTAGAGCTGCCGGAGCCAGGAGGGATACACCATCGACGCCAATTTGGCGACCGTCCGACCGGCGCTCCAGATAGCCCTTGTGGATTGCGGTCGGCGGCGCGAGAATTGCGTCGACCGGTTAGCTGGGCGTACGGGTCCGACGGAAACTCGGGCGACGCCGTAGGGAGCGAACCGATTCGGGACACCCCCGGGATGCACCCGCCTCGAGTTGGAGGCGGGTGGTCCGCGTCCGGGACAGGTTTCGACGCCACCGGAGAAGCGGCCGTAGGAACGGCTGGGTCTAACCTGCCGCGGTGCGACAGGGGTTCCAAGGCTGGCCGGTGCTGCGATGATGGCGGTTCACCAGGTCATTGATCGACTTAAGGCGGAGCTGGACGCCCC
>JAKURX010000232.1 GCA_022451505.1 Acidimicrobiales bacterium
GCCCGAAGGAAGGGGAGCAGCAGGCGTCCGGTTCCACATCCGGCGTCCAACGCTGGTTCACCGCACCGCTCAATGACATCACGGAAGTACTCGACGTCTTCCCCGCCCACCTTGAATTCTGCCCACCAGCGTGCGACCAGCCCGTAGTGCCAGGTGTTGATGTCGTCCCGCATCATCCGACCCTAGAGCCGTCGACGGTGACCGGTAGAGGGTACGCGTCGACCACTTGGAGAGCAGTCGATCGGCAGGGCTTGAATCCGCGGAGAGGTCCGATGCTCCGGGTTACCCGTCGCCCGTCTGGCACCCGGACGGGGTTTAGCGAGTAGGAAGGGCCGCGTATGGGCGGGAACACGGGGGCACGATTCGGCGACGACGTCGTGATCGAGGCCAGTGGCCTCGAACGAACCTTCGGTGAGGTGGTCGCTGTTGACGGAATCGACCTGGCCGTTACCCGTGGCGAGGTCTTTGGATTTCTGGGGCCCAACGGTGCCGGCAAGTCGACCACTGTCCGGATGCTCACCACCCTGCTCCGACCCACCGGGGGTACAGCGAGGATCGGCGGCCACGACGTAGAGAAGTCGGCCGCAGATGTCCGGCGGATCATTGGCGTGGCCTTGCAGGACGCCTCTATCGATCCGCTCATGACGGGGAACGAATTGATGCGACTCCAGGCGGTGCTCCACGGAATTTCCCGGTCGGAGTCCAGGAGTCGTGGAGCGGAACTCCTGGCGAGGGTCGGGCTGACGGGTGCGGCGGGTCGGCGCGTGGCGACCTACTCGGGGGGCATGCGGAGGCGCCTCGACCTTGCCCTCTCGCTGGTGCACGAGCCCAGCATCCTTTTCCTCGACGAGCCGTCCGCTGGGCTGGACCCCACTAGCCGACTCGCTCTCTGGGAGGAGGTGCGCCGGCTCAACAGCGAACTAGGAACGACGGTCTTCCTCACCACCCAGTACCTCGAGGAGGCGGACGAGTTGGCAGGCCGAATCGCCATCATCGACCGCGGCCGGCTGGTTCGCGAAGGTTCACCGGAGGACCTCAAGTCCACGGTCGGTTCTCCGACGCTGCGGGTGGACGTCGACCCGGTCTTCCTCGAGTCGGCTCGCCGGGTACTTGTCGGCTTCGGACCCGAGCGGCCGGCCCGTGAGGGCCGGTGCGCCATCGGTCTCGACGGGGGTGCAGCACGGGTGGCCGAGGTGGTCCGGGCCCTGGACGACGCCGGAGTCACCGTCTCCCACCTGGAACTCGACGCCCCGAGCCTCGATGACGTGTTCGCCGAAGCGACAGGCCGTCGCCTCGAGGGGGCCGAACAGTGAACACCCGACCGTGAACGCCGGTGCGGCAACAGGGCTTCGCCTCGCCGGAGTCCAGACCCTGGCCCTTACCCGCCGTTCCGTCATCACGGAGTGGCGCCAACTCGGCAACGTGATCCCGGGGATCGTGTTCCCGCTGCTACTGGCCGCCGTCTACACACACCAGTTCACCCGCGCCATCCTGCTGCCCGGCTTCCCGGTCGTCGACTCGTTCCTCGACTTCGTGCTGCCGGCCAGCCTCGTCCAGTCGGTGTCATTCGGTGCGACCGAAGCCGGAACGGAACTAGCCCGTGACATCGAAAACGGCTTCTTTGATCGGCTTCGGGCTTCGCCCTGCACGCGCCTTCCGTTGCTGTTGGGCCGACTCTGCGGGGCCGTGGTAGTGGCTGCCGCCAAGGGGATCCTCATCATCGCCATATTCCTGATGTTCGGCACCGAGATCGCCGGTGGACCGGCAGCTGCCGTAGTCCTGGTGACCGCAGCGGTCCTCCTCGTCATCGCCATCGGAGGGCTGGGCCAGGTACTGGCCATCCTCACGGGCAGCCAGGAGGCCGTCAACGCCACGTTCCCGCTGGTGTTCACGAGCATCTTCATGAGCTCGGCGTTCTTTCCGACCAACCTGATGAGCGGCTGGTTCCGCGAGGTGGCCGAGGCCAACCCGGTGACCTGGATTATCGACCCGCTCAGGCGCCTCATCCTCGAGGGCTGGTCGTGGTCGGACGTCGGACAGGCACTCGCCGTTCCGTTGGTGATCTCTGCCGTCACGGTGACGATGGCCGTGGTAGCCCTGAACCGGAAGCTCAGTTCCTCGTGAGCGCCGCCACAGTCGATCACCCCACGAATCTCGGATTCGCCGGCATGGTGGCATCGGCGATCTGCGGTCGGGGGATGCGCCGCATCATGGCGCGACCAATCTTGATCATGCCGGTACTACTGATGCCGCTGATCTTCGTTCTGAGCTTC
>JAKURX010000233.1 GCA_022451505.1 Acidimicrobiales bacterium
CTCCAGCCCGTGGCCGCAAGCCTCGTGGAAGAGCACCCCGCCGCCGCCGGGCCCGACGACCACGGGCATCTCACCGCTGGGCGCCGGGACCGCGTCGAGCTTGGTGATGGCCCGGCGGGCCGCCCGACGGGCCAGGTCATCTACGTCGATCCGATCGAAAAGTTCGAATCCGACCGTGTGGCCCACCGACTCGCGACCGGTCTGCATGCCGGTGTCGCCGGTCGCCACACATGACACCGAGAACATGGTCCGGATTTGGCGATCACCGACCAGCAGGCCGTCGCTGTTGGCTACCTGGATACGCCGCTGACTGTCGCCGTAGCGCACCATGACCTGGGTGATCGCGCCTCCCTCGTCCCGGGCGGCCGCATCGGCCTCCTGGACGAGAGCCACCTTGCGGGCCTTGGGCACGTCTCCCGGGAAAACTTCGACGACCGCTGGAGGAGGGCCGTCGCCAGGCGACAGGACCACCTCGCTCACCCCGCCACCACCGGATCGGGCTGCCGCGGCAGCCGCCTCGGCGGCGCTACGTAGTCCCGCTGGCGTGAGGTCGGCCGTGTGGGCGAACCCGGTCGTTTCCCCGACCACCACCCTGATACCCGCTCCCCTGTCGCGCCCGCTGGTCAACTCCTCAACCCGACCATCATCAAGTATCGCCGAGGTGGAACGCCGGTCCTCGACGAAGACCTCGGCGAATTCACCCCCGGTGCGCAGCGCCGAGCCCAGGATGTCCTGGAGGAGGCCGGCCTCAAGAAGGGGGCCGGCTGCGCCGTCATGTCCCTCGTCGGCCACTGGCTCATCCTCTCCGGTCCCCAGCAGGCGGTAACTGCCCAGCGGATTTCCAAGCCACCTGAGCGAATGCCTATCGTACCGACGTGACCATCCAGCCGGGACGTCGCGGTGCAGCCTCGATGACGGTGACCGAGGCCGACCTTTCCATCGCCTTCGGCTCAGGCGAGGTTCCTGCGCTGGCCACGCCCCGCATCGTGGCCCTGCTCGAGGAGGCCACCCTGGTGGCCCTGGAGGGCGCACTCGATCCGAGCCAGACTTCGGTGGGAATGCGGATCCACGTCGACCACTTGGCGCCCAGCCCCCTGGGGTCGGAGGTGGTGGCCCATGTCGAACTGGACCAAGTCGACGGCCGACGGCTTGCCTTCAGCGCCGAGGCCCGAGGCGAGGGAGCCGACGGACCGCTGTTGGCCTCGGCCACCATCATCCGGGTAGTCGTCAACACCGAGGCGTTCCTCGGACGGCTCCGCTCCGCGGACGGGACCGACTCCACCAACCCGTGAGCATGGAAGCCCCCACCACCGAGCAGCGCGCTCCGATCAGAGCAAGGGCCCCGCGTACCAGCGTGTGGGGGACCGAGGTGGCGCTCCTGCTGGCCTTTTACATCGTCTACACGATTGTCCGGAACCGGTTCGGTTCGGTTCGTCGACTGTCGACCCCGACCGGGCATACCGGAACGCCGAGAGGATCATGGACATCGAGCGGAGCCTGGGGACGTTCTGGGAACTGCGGGTCCAGGGGTGGTTCGTCGATCATGAGATCTTCCTTAGCGTCTGGAACCACTTCTACGGCAGTTTCCACTTTGGGGTAACCATCTTCGCCCTGGTCTGGCTCTACCGTCGGTTCCCCCGCCGATACGCCCGCCAGCGCACCGCCTTCCTGAGCACCACCGGCCTGGCCCTGGCGGGCTTCGCCTTTTTCCCGCTCATGCCGCCCCGTCTGCTCTCAGATTGTGGCCAATACGGGGCCTGCCGGCCCGGTGCCTACCCGTTCGTGGACACCGTGTCCGATATCGGCGGGTTGTGGTCTTTCGACTCGGGCACCATGCAGGAGGTCACCAACCAGTTCGCCGCCATGCCCAGCTTGCACTTCGCTTGGGCCACCTGGTGCGTCGTGGCACTGGGGCCTGTGCTGCGGCGTCGCTGGACCCGGGGGCTGATGGCCGCTTACCCCGTGGCCACGCTGTTCGCAGTGGTGGTCACCGCCAACCACTACTGGCTGGACGGGGCGGCAGGCGTCGTTCTGGTGGCCGCCGGCTACCTGGTGACCGACCAAGTGGTAACACGATTGCGACTCCCGACGACCACTCCCGCCGGCTCGCGCTAACCGCCCGCGCCCGGTCGCCGCTGTCCGTTCGCCCGGAACGACCGCTACGGTTCAGCACCGAGACACCCCCGGGAGGGATCCCCACGTTTTTTTTTTAATGATTCGTTTACCACCGAGATCTACTCCATCTCGGCCCCGA
>JAKURX010000234.1 GCA_022451505.1 Acidimicrobiales bacterium
GGGGTCCGGGGGCGGCGCCACCCAACTTTGCCCCCCAAACCCGCTTTATTTTTGGGGGGTGTGGGGGGGGGGGGGGGGTGGGCCCCCGCCCCCCCGCAACACGCTTTTCTGTGGGGGGTAGCCATAAGAAGGTGAGGGGATAGATGCCGAAATTCATCGCGAGTCGCCTGACGCGGCTCGTCCTGACGGTCCTCGTGGTCACCTTCGTCACTTTCGTCGGCGTCAACGTCCTACCGGGTGACGCCATCAACGCGCTGATCCCGATCCAGTCCCAGACGGACCGGGAGTTCGTCGAACAGGTCCGGGAGGAATGGGGACTGAACGACCCGATGATCGTCCGCTACGGACGGTGGCTCGGCGACGCGGTCCAGGGAGACCTCGGCGATTCCATCGTCACCGGACAGGCGGTGACCGATGAGATCACCCACCGGTTGCCGATCACCTTAGAGATCATGGCCGTTGCCGTTGGCTTCTCACTCCTGGTCGCGGTTCCCCTGGGGGCGTTCACCGGCTATCGGGAGGGGCGAAGATCGGATCGCGTGGTCAGCGGGGTTGCCCAGGCCGGGCTCAGTCTGCCCTCATTCGTCACCGGGCTGATCCTCATCTACGTGTTTGCCCTAAAACTCCAATGGTTCCCCGCCGTCGGATGGAACAGGCTCAGTAACGGAATCGGACCCAACCTGAAGACCGTGGCCCTCCCGGCATTGGCGCTGGCCATCACAGAGATCGCTGTCTATACGCGGGTTCTTCGATCCGACATGATCGCCACCCTGAAGGAGAACTACATCCTTTCAGCACGGGCGAAGGGGTTGACCGACCGGTTCATCCTCTTCCGGCATGGTCTCCGGCCGAGCCTCCTCACGCTCGTCACGGTGGTCGGCCTGAACATCGCAGCCTTGCTCGGAGGGGTGCTCGTCATCGAGTACCTGTTCGCCATTCCGGGCATCGGAAAGCGCCTCTTTTCGGCGATCCAACAGCGTGACTTCATGATGGTCCAAGCCATCACAATGCTCATCACCGTCTTCTACGTGGTCGTCAACACGATCACCGACCTCACCTACATGGTCGTCGACCCCCGGATACGGAGGACGAACTAGGTGTCCAAGTCATCGGGATCCGGGGCTCCGCCGATGCTCCACCGCCAGCACCGGGGGCCATGGGCAAAAACCACCGAGCGTTCGTTCACGGGTTTGTCCTGGAAAAGTTTGTTCGGGAAGATGTCGTGGCTGACCAGGTTCTGCACCCTGTGGCTAATTCTGGTGATCCTCGCCGCAGCACTGGCCGACCTGATCCCCGGCCTACCCGATCCCGACTACCAGGGCTTCGTCTTCGGCGACGGGAAGACCAACGAGGGTCCGACGGCCAGCCACTGGCTGGGCACCGACAACGTCAGCCGCGACATCCTTGCCCGGCTGATCTACGGAGCCAGGGTCTCGCTCATTTTCGCCTTCTCGCTAGTGGCGGTAGGAGTCATCGTCGGCGGCACACTTGGGTCGATCGCCGGCTATTTCCGGGGATTCCTCGAGACCTTCCTGATGGCCCTCGTGGACACCTGGCTGTCGTTCCCGGCGCTCATCGGTCTGGTGTTCGTCACAACCATGCTTGGAATGCGCAACCTCTTAGTCCTGTGCCTGGTCGGTTTCGTCTTCGTCTGGCCGTCGTACACCCGGATTGCTCGTGCCGTCGCTCTCTCGGTCAGCGGACAGGACTTTGTCACCGCGGCAAGGGCCATCGGCACCAGCAGGAGACGGATCCTGTTTCGGGAAATCTTTCCCAACGTGTTCCCCGCTCTCCTCGCCTACTCGCTGGTCGGCATGGCAATTCTGATCATCCTCGAGTCGACGCTCTCTTTCCTCGGTCTCGGGGTGGAGATCCCAACAGCCTCCTGGGGAGGAATGATCAACCAGGCCCGTCAGGACCTCCTCATCAACGTCTGGCCCGCCGTCTTCCCTGCCGTGACGCTGTTCATGACCGTCTATTCGTTCAACAATCTCGCCGACTGGCTTCAGCAACGAGCGGCCGCCCGGTCCGCCGCGATCTGAAATGGAATCGCTCTGATGGCCGTCTCAGAAGAACCCACAGACACCTCGACATCGTCTGAGTCGATGGGGGGATCGGAGATCCTTCGCGTCGAGGATCTCCACACGAGCTTCTTCCTGCCGATCGGCGAATTGCAGGCCGTGCGCGGGGTCAGCTTCAGCCTTAAGCGCGGACGATCCCTGGGCAT
>JAKURX010000235.1 GCA_022451505.1 Acidimicrobiales bacterium
GGACGCCCCACCGGCGGAAGACTGCCTAGGTCCTTTGGTGCAGCCGTGCTTGCATGCTACACCGAGCGCACGACCAAAGCGCCAAGGATTTGCGACAGCCGAGCCACCCAGTCGCCACGAAGCAGCAGCGTCATCGGAGCCACAGGCCCCAGCTAGCAACGCTACGGAGAGGAGGATTGGGGCCAGCGAGAAGGTTCGACGTGGCATGAAACTGCCTTTCGTTGAGTTCGGTATCCCCCCACGCGCGACGAGCACCGAGGGAAGAAACGTCTTTCCGGGACCAGCAGGATCGTCGCGATGAGGCGCAAACACAAATGGTGCGCCCACAAAGGGGCGGCGCGGCTCAGCCGGCTACGGCCACCAAAGGGTGATGGCAGGCCACGTGGTGACCCTCCGAGACCTCACGCATCTGCGGTTCTTCGTTTTCGCACTGTTCCGTGGCATGGGGGCACCGTGTCCGGAACCGGCAGCCGGAAGGGGGATCGATCGACGACGGGACCTCGCCTACCAGGTCCAGCGATTCGTCGATGGTGGCCGCCGGGTCCGGTTCCGGAATGGATTCGAGGAGAAGCGACGTGTACGGGTGCGCGGCGTTGGCGTAGAGGTCGTCGGGTTCCGCGACCTCGCAGAGCTTCCCCAGGTACATGACGGCCACCAGGTCGCTCACGTTCTTGACGACGGCCAGGTCGTGGGCGATGAAGACCAGGGTCAGGCCGTACTCGGCTTTGAGGTCGCGGAGCAGGTTGAGGATCTGGGCCTGGACGCTGACGTCCAGGGCACTGACCGGCTCGTCGCAGATGAGGACCTTGGGTCCGAGGACCAGGCTCCGGGCAATGGAGATCCGTTGGCACTGGCCACCGGAGAACTCGTGGGGCCGCTTGTCTCGGGCCACCTCCGGGTCGAGGCCGACGGCGTGCAGCATCCGATCGACGATCTCGACCTGCTCTTGTTCGTCGTGTGGGCCCCACACCCGCAGCGGTTCAGCGACGATGTCGGCAACCCGTCGACGGGGATTCAATGAGCTGATCGGATCCTGGAAGATCATCTGGAGTTGGGTCCGGTGAGGTCGTAGTTCCTGTTCGGACAGGTCGGTCAACTCGACGCCGTTCACGACTACCGACCCGCTCTTGGGTGGAGGCAGTTGGATGAGGGAGCGGGCGACGGTGGATTTTCCGCAGCCTGACTCGCCGACGAGACCGAGCGTCTCTCCGGCCTTGACGTCCAGGCTGATCCCGCTCACTGCCTTCACGGTGCGTTTTCCGGCCGCCCGAAACTCGACCACCAGGTCTTCAACCTGGATCAGCACTTCGTCCGCGGGGCGAAGATGGGCCTTCCCTGACCCAGCCATTAGGCGAGCCCTCCATCCGGAAGGTCCGCCGGTGTTTCCGAACCCTGATCAGCGCCTAGGGATTCGGCCACGGCAAGTGTCTGTGGCAACCGGTCGGAGAGGTTCCGTTCGAACGCCTCACGGTTGGCATCAGACCCCACTGGATACCAGCAGGCTGCCTTGTGCCCTGAGGTGCCGATCAAAACCAGCGGCGGGTCCTCCTCGTGGCACCTCGGCTGCACATAGGGGCAACGGGGACTGAACGCACAACCAACCGGAAGGTGGGTGGCCACCGGCGGGCGGCCGGTGATCGCCGCCAACGGCGTATGGCTTGGCTGGGCCGTCCGAGGAATCGAACGCATGAGCGCTTCCGTGTACGGGTGTTGGGTCTTGTCGAAGATTTCGGCCGTCGAAGCCTGTTCCACGACCTTTCCCGCGTACATGACGAGGGTGTCGTCGGTTCGGCCGGCAATCACCCCGAGGTCGTGGGTAACCATCACCATGGTCATGTGGCGCTGACGTTGCTCGCGGCTCAACAGGTTGAGGATCTGGTGCTGGACGGTTACGTCCAGGGCGGTGGTCGGCTCGTCGGCGAAGAGCAACGACGGCTCGCAGGCCAGGGCGCTGGCGATGGAGACCCGCTGGCGCATGCCGCCACTGAGCTCGTGGGGGAACCGATCGATTCTGGATTCAGCTTCGGGAATCCGTACCTCGTTGAGGAGGTCGAGAGCTGTCCGCCTCGCTTCCCGACGGTTGACGTTCTCGTGTTGCCTCAGGTGCTCGGTGACCTGACGTCCGATCTTCACCATCGGGTTCAGGGAGGTCATGGGGTCCTGGAAGATCATGGCGATCTCCGTTCCCCACAGGCGTCGCATCTCCCGGCGG
>JAKURX010000236.1 GCA_022451505.1 Acidimicrobiales bacterium
CTTGCCGGCCTGGCATGGTTAAGCGGACAACACCTCCGGTACGCAATTCTTTATGTGGAGTCCGATAATGACCCCGCCAACCGCGTCTACCGGGAGCTCGGTTTCGAACTCAAACACGTGAACCGCTGCTACCAGCGGACTGTCCGACGCTCTGCATTACTTCGCGACCCCCATTGACGGGGCCCAACCACAGGCGCGATCCGCCCAACCCGATGACACACTGTGTCCATGCCGTCGCGTCGGTGGGTGCACCGCCACCACCCACAGACCTTGGTCCTGGCCACCGTCCTGCTCTATATGGAAGGACTATTCAACTTGGCCCGCGGCGCCGGTTTGCTTCTAGTCGGCATGGGCATGGCCGCCGCCGGATTCGGCATCGCCAATGACCGACGGTGGGGGTGGTGGCTGGGCGTGACCATGGCGGGGCTGTCCGTTGTGGCCCGGCTGACATGGTTCGGTTACGGATCCAGCATGACCTTCCTGCTGTCGCTGGTGTTCCCAGTGGCCCTTTTCGCCCTTCTGGTTCACCCCCATAGCCGGGGACATCAACGCATCTGGTTCGAGTGAGCACAGACTTGAGCGGCCCGGAACCTGCCCCCCAGGGGTCGGTCAGGACGCCTGCGGTCCGCTCCATGTTCGATACCATCGCCCCCCGTTACGACCGCCTCAACCGCCTGCTCACATTCCGTCTGGACATCGGTTGGCGTAGACGAACAGTCAGCTCCCTGGCCCTGGAACCCGGTTCCCTGGTGGCCGATCTGGCGTGCGGCACGGGTGATCTGTGCCGTGACCTGAATCGGACCGGCTACCAGGCGGTCGGTATCGACCTATCGTGGGGGATGCTGGCAGTCTCACGAACCGAGGCACCCCTCATCCACGGGGACGCTCTTTCGACCTCCCTACCCGACCACTCGATAGACGGCATCACCTGCGGCTTCGCCCTCCGGAATCTTGAGGCCCTGCACCCCTTCCTCGCCGAGACCGCCCGTATCCTGCGCCCGGGTGGGCGCATGGCCTTGCTCGAGGTGGACCGTCCCACTAATCCCGTCCTCCGGCTCGGTCATGGCCTTTACTTCAACCGGGTGGTCCCTTGGGTTGGCGGTTTGCTCTCCGACCGTGACGCCTACCAGTACCTGCCCCTGTCAGTGGCCTACCTCCCCGACCAGGCCGAGTTGCTGGCCTTGATCGCCGACGCAGGATTTGTCGAAGTTGGCAAGGAGAGCCTTTCCGGCGGGATCGCCCAACTCCTGACCGCTACCCGGCGCTGAATGAGCTCAGCCCGAAAGGGCCAGCCCAAGACCCAACATCACACCGGCGACCCACTGGACGTGACCGGTCGCGCCCAATATCCCGAAAAGGTCAGTGCCCCGGGCACCAGCGAGGACAACTTTCACTGGTCGGGCAGCGACCACTCCTGCAGCGAGGATGAGCACGGCCCACGAGCGGAATAGAACACAAAGGGATCCGCACACCAACCCTCCGTCGAGCAGACACACGTACAGAAGCCTCGTCCGACGGTCCCCCAACCGAACGGCCGACGTTATCTTGCCCACTGATGCATCCCTTTCCCGATCTCGAAGGTTGTTAGCCACCAGGAGAGCACAGGCCAACAGGCCGACCGCCACGCCGGCTATCAGGGCCACTCCGGTGATACCCCCGCCGTGGACGTAGGCGCTACCTACTGTGGCCACCAGGCCAAAGAACACAAACACAGACACTTCACCGAGACCGGCGTAGCCATAAGGCCTGCTGCCGGCCGTATAGAACCATCCGGCGGCAATGGACGCCGCACCAACCAGGAGCAACCAGGGCGCCACGACCAGGGAAAGAACCAGACCAACAACTGCCGCTATCCCAAAGGCAATAATCGCTGCCCGGCGTGTCTCTGTCGGGGTGGCCAGGCCCGATCCGACTAACCGCGCGGGGCCGACCCTTCCTGGTCCGTCCGCCCCTCTAATCCCGTCGGCGTAGTCATTGGCGTAGTTGGCACCGACCTGCATGGCCACCGCCACGACAAGGGCCGCAGCAGCGCGCCACCATACGATCCCGGCTCCGACAGCCGCTCCCGTGCCCACCAGCACCGGCACCACAGCTGCCGGCAGGGTGCGCAGTCGGGCGCCGACTATCCACCGTTGCATTAGACAAGTCTGCCATCGGTCTGCCTACAGAGAGCAGGACGCCTATCAGTAGGGTCGCCACGATGAATCG
>JAKURX010000237.1 GCA_022451505.1 Acidimicrobiales bacterium
ACAAACGCGGGGTGGCGACCGGGGCCTTCGTGGTGAACCCGTTCAGTGGCTCTCCGGTTCCCCTATTTCTGGCCGACTACGTGCTTATGACATACGGAACCGGGGCCATCATGGCTGTCCCGGGCGAGGACCAGCGCGACTGGGACTTCGCTAACGCCCACGGGTGCGGCATCGTTCGTACCGTCCGACCGCCGGAGGGCTTCGAAGGCGAGGCATACACCGGCGACGGGCCGTCAATTAATAGTGGGTTTCTGAACGGGATGGCTGTCGCCGAGGCCAAGTCGGCGGCCACCGCTTGGCTGGACGAGCAGGGGTTTGGTCGGCACACGGTCAACTACCGGTTGCGGGACTGGCTCGTGTCCCGTCAGCGCTACTGGGGTTGCCCAATTCCTATCGTCTATTGCGTCGACTGCGGCGAGCAACCGGTGCCCGAGGCCGACCTACCGGTCGATCTGCCCGACGACGTCGAGTTCATGCCGACAGGGCGGTCTCCGCTTACCACCCACGAGGGCTTCCTTCACACCATCTGCCCGGAGTGCGGAGGGCCGGCTCGCCGGGAGACCGACACCATGGACACCTTTGTGGACTCGTCCTGGTACTTCCTGCGGTTCGCTGATCCGTGGTGTGATGAGTCTCCTTTCGACCGGGAGGCGGTCGAGAGGTGGCTGCCCGTTGACCAGTACATAGGTGGAATCGAACACGCCATCCTTCACCTCATGTATGCCCGGTTCTTCACCAAAGCCCTGGCCGACCTGGGGGTTGCCCCGTCCGGCCTCCGGGAACCGTTCAAGCGTCTGTTTACCCAAGGCATGATCCGCCTTGGTGGCACCAAGATGTCCAAGTCCAGCGGGAACCTGGTGGCGCCCGAGGGGATCCTCGACACGCAGGGCGCCGACGCCCTGCGCCTTGCCCACCTTCAGGTCAAGCCGCCCCAGGAGGACGTCGATTGGGAGGACTTCGGGATTGAGGGCTGCGCCAAGTTCCTGGCCCGGGTGTGGCGCCTTGCCGTGCCGGGAAGCGACCTGGTCTCTAGTGCTCGCAACGGCCAGCCCGAGTTGGCTGACTTGGAGGTGGACCGGGCCACCCACCGGCTGGTGGCCCGGATCACCGACGAGTACGACCGGTGGTCCTACAACACGGCGGTCGCGGGGTTCATGCAGTTCACCAACACTCTTTACCGCTGGGTCCAGGACGAGGATGGTCCCCACGCTCCGACCCTCGCGGCGGCAATCGACGCGCTGCTGCTGGTCATGGCCCCCGCGGCGCCTCACATGTGCGCGGAACTCTGGGAACGTCGCCGGGGCGATCACGTTCACGCCGAAGCTTGGCCGATAGCCGACCCGGACAAACTAATTTCTGAAACGGTGACCCTGGTTGTCCAGGTCAACGGAAAGGTCAGGGATCGCATCGAGGTGGCGGTTGATATCGACGAAGCTGCTGCCGAGGCGGTGGCCTTGGCCTCTGAGCGGGTACTGGCGTTCCTGGGTGGTAGAACACCGGAGAGGGTGATCGTTCGTCCTCCGAATCTCGTGAACCTTGTTGTTTGACCGGCGAGAGGTCGACGGCCCGGGCGAACTTGGTTCAAGCACCGTCTTGGGTGCGCAGGAACGCCTCAAGTTCGGCGGCTAGGTCCTCTCCAGACGGAAGTTGTGCCCCCGGCTCGTGGAGGTCGTCATAGGCCGACTCGAGTTTTTCTATCATGGCTACGTGCTCGGGGTTACGGCCCACCAACTCGTCGATCCGACTGCGGGCGGCCAGGGCCTGACCGGGGAGGTTCCCGGTGTCGAAAACCGCCGAAGTCAACTCGGTCACTCCGGACAGGAGGGCCAGGGTGGCTGG
>JAKURX010000238.1 GCA_022451505.1 Acidimicrobiales bacterium
CCTCCGCGCCCACCCCAAAGACTGCAGCTCAGAGGCATAATCGAATGCGTTCGACTAGTACCGGCTGTCCTTAGGTGGAGGTTCCCTGGACTCAGTCGGGTTCAGGTTCTGTACCGCCAAGCCACGTGTTCTTGACGGACGGCGATCTCGTCGGCACGCTTCGCCGGCGTCACCGTCGGCGTATCCACGGGTAGGTGGTCGGCCAGTTCCGCCAAAGAGATGACCCGGCCCCTGGCCGCCGGCGCATCGAGGCCCCGGATCCAGCGGTAGGTCACCATGCCACTAGGGCGTCCGGAAGTGTCGAGCCAGTTCGGAACGCCCGGATCAGAGTGGGCGACGACCGCACGGAAACGCCCGTCGGACGAGAGGTGCGCCTGGGTGTGGTTGAGGCTGGTGACCCGGTTGGCGAAGTCCGGCGACTCGAACCACATCGGGGTGTAGAGCTGGATGTCCCAGTAGGCGCATTCCGCGATCTCGCTCTCGATCAGAAAGACCTCGTCCTTTTGAAGTTCGTAGAACCCGAATCCGTAGCGAATGAACGATGACCCGCCATCGGACGGATACGGCGCACCCATGGAGTTGACCCCGACCTGGTCTCGTTGCGTTTCCATCCATTCGGCCCAGTAGCGCATCGACTGCTCCACGATCGTGGCGGCCTCGTCGAGCATTTCTGCCACGTCGACCCCGGTCAGCGACTCCGGCGAGATGCCGACCGTGTCAAGGCGATGGACGGTCATCACCGCGGGCTCCTCTGCCGTCCAGGTCCAGTAGTACTCCCGAATGTTCAGCATCGATGAGCCGGAGGGAAGTGGCAGCCAAGGGACTCCGTCGCCGAGGGGGGCGCCGCCCAGGAAAATCTCGACTTCGTCGTCGCGACCGATGCCGACGTCGCTGGCCATGAGTTCGGCCAACACGTCATACCGATCCATGTGCATGTCACCGCCTTTGACGGTGATCACGAGATCGTCACAGGCGTGCATTCGCCCGCGAATGACATAGCGACCCGTAGGCGCGACCCGTGTCCTGCGGGTCACCTGGTTCACGTTGGGGCCACCCCAACACGACACCAGGTCGTTCTGCCGGAAGAAGGCCGGGTGCTCGAGGTCATGGTGCCCGGCCGACCAGGCCAACCAGGTCACCACCTGGGTGGCCAGGTGATGAAACCCTTCGACGCGCGTGCGCTCATCCTGAAGGTCGCCTGCGAGGATTGACTCACCAACCACAGCCAAGCGGTCGCAAAACGATCGCCAGGCCGCTCCATCGGTGACGGACAGGCCGGAGGTCATCTGCTCTCCTTCGCGATGCTGAACCGTTCGATATAGCGGCTGAACCGGATCCTCTCTGCTTCCGGATCGAGTCCTAGACCCTCCAAGGAGTGTTCGTGAACTCCCAGCGAGCCGCGGGGCCGGTTGTTGAGCCATGCGTTAATGGCCTGGTGGTGTGCATCGGTGAAGGGAAGGCCGAGGTGGTCGTGGAGGCGGGAGACCGCAGCCACCTCGTCGAGCAGAAACTCGTCGAAGCGCTGGTGGATGATGCGGTCAGCGGGCACCGTTCCATTGTCGATCCAACTCATGAGCAGATCGAACTGGCGAAGGAAGCTGTCGATCTCGGCACGAGCGATACTCGCGGCATCCACCTGGTCGGACCCGTTGGCCCGCAATCGGGAAAGCAGGCTGGTGAGCGAGCTGATCATGGCCAACGGGTCGCGGTGGCAGACGACGACCTGCGCGTCGGGGTATTCGTCGAAAAGCGCGGGCAGGAACTGCAGATGACCCGGGGCCTTCAGCACCCAGCGGTCTCCATGCATCCGAGACTGCAGGACCTGCAGGACCACCCGATGCCAGTGGTAGGCGTCGGACATGTCGCAGCCGTGGAACCACGACGTGTACCCCGGAATCGAATTATGGGCGCCGAAGACATCGGTCCGAAACGAAAAGGCCAGTGCATGACCGCACTCCCGAGGCAGTCGTGCGCCGTATTCATGGACCGCATCGAGCCCTGGTGACAACGACGTGGTGAGGCGTAGGTCGTCGTCGGCCAACTGAATTCTCTGGTCCGTGGCCTGACCATCGACCGTGGGGGGTGGCGTCGGTTGCCAGAATTCCCATGCCAGCGGGGCTCGGTGGCCGGGAGCGGCGGCCAGGAGTTGATGGGTGATCGCGGTGCCCGCCCGCGGGCTACCAC
>JAKURX010000239.1 GCA_022451505.1 Acidimicrobiales bacterium
CTTTAACAGGCGTGTGAAAGGGGGGCGGTCGGCTAAGCCGGCCGCCCCCCTCACGCTGAGGGGACTTCCATTCGATGAGTTTCTTGGCCCGCCGACTGGCGTTCATGCTCGGGGTGTTGTTTGCCGCAACGTTTCTGGCCTATTCGGCCATGAATGTGCTTGGCGATCCGCTGTTCAATGTCGTCGGTTTTTACGCCTCCGTTGATTGCGATGCTGTCCTAGCCGGAGAGGTCGAGGACGTCGTTGGGACCCGTCCAGGCAGCACCGTCGGTGAATGCCAGATTGTCGTTGAGGCCCGGGAGAAATATCACCTCAACGACCCGCTGCCTATCCGGTACGGCCGTTGGATTGGGGCAATGGTCCAAGGGGACTTCGGGGAGTCGTTCAAGAACTACATGCCGGTGAGCGCCATTCTTTCTGAACGGCTCCCCAAGTCGCTGCTCCTCATGGGCATGTCCATCACAGTGGCCCTGGGGGTCTCGATCCCGTGGGCCGTGGCCGCCGCCTACCGGGCGAACCGAAAGTTAGACAAGGTGTCGACCGCCGGTGCCTTCGGCCTTTTGTCCATCCCCGGATTCGCTCTCGGGGTCCTCCTGTTCTACTTCTTCGTTATCCGATGGCAGATCTTCCCCAGCCGATTCATGGACGACGACCTTTTCTCGCGGCTCCGCTCCCTCTTCCTCGCCGCGCTTACCCTCGGCCTGCCGTTGGCCGCGATCTACCAGCGACTGCTGCGCACCGACCTCATCACCACCCTCCAAGAAGACTTCGTTATCACCGCCAAGGCCAAGGGCCTGTCGGACCGCCGGATCATGTTCCGGCATGTCCTCAGGCCGTCCCTGTTCGGGATGGTGCCCGTCGTGGGCCTGCACACGGCCTCTTTGTTTGCCGGCTCGATCATCATCGAACAGATCTTCTCCATCCCCGGAATTGGACGGGAGTTATACGTGTCCATTGTCCGGGACGACAACCCAGTGGTCCTGGCTTGCGTGGTTGTCATAGTGGCCGCCTTCGTGATCATCAACACCGCTGTTGACCTCCTCTACTCATACCTTGACCCGAGGGTGAGACGTGACACTTAATACGAGCGAACCCATTGCCGGTGAGAGCCCACCCGAGGCTGCCGACCGGCCGGCTGCCGACAAGGTCGCCCCACGTCGGTTGGGGATCAGTTTCTGGACGGCCATCGGCTGGATACTCCTCGTCTCGGTAGCCGCACTTGTTGCCCCGTGGCTCCCCGTCACTGATCCGGAAGAGATCGGCGTCGGTGGCCGGCTCGAGGGTCCGAGTTGGGACAACTGGTTCGGCACCGACTCCAATGGTCGGGACATGTTCTCCCGGACCATCTGGGGGGCCCGAGTTTCACTGATGGTCGGCCTCGTCTCGATCTTGGCCGGCTTTCTGATAGGCGGCGTGGTTGGCCTGGTCGGCGGCTACCTCCGAGGTTTCACAGACAGGATCCTGAGTTTCATCGTCTTCGTCATGCTGAGTTTTCCCTCACTCGTCCTGTTCTTGCTGATTATCAGCATTGTCGGCCAAGGCCTGTGGGTCGTCAGCTTGACCCTGAGTGTTCTGGTTGTCCCATCGGTCGCCCGTCTGGGCCGGGCCATCACCATCGCATTCGCCGAACGGGAGTTCGTGGCCGCTGCCCGACTGCTGGGGGCCACAAACCGACGGGTCATGGTGCGGGAGATCCTGCCCAACGTTCTCATCCCCATGTCCGCCCTACTCCTACTCGGCCTCGGCCTGACCATCGTCGCCGAAGGCGGCCTGGCCTACCTGGGACTGTCGGTGGCCGACGGGTTTTCGTGGGGAAAGATGATCCAAATAGGCGCGGCACCCCGAACATTGCGGGCCGCCCCCTGGGTGGCCTTCTTCCCGATCGGCGCCATGTTCTTGACCGTGCTGTCCTTGAACTGGGCCGGTGACCGGCTCCGCCAACACTTCGACATCCGCGAACTGGGAATCGGGAGTCGTTGAGATGGCCGGGACCCTGCTGAGTGTTCAGGACCTGAAAGTCGGATTCCGCACCGAACAGGGTGTGGTCCGGGCCGTCGACGGTGTCTCCTTCGACCTTGAAGCTGGCCAGACTCTCGGTGTGGTCGGCGAGTCCGGCTCAGGCAAGACGGTCACCGCCAAGGCCCTCATGAACCTGTTGCCCTCCTACGCCCATGTCGAAGG
>JAKURX010000024.1 GCA_022451505.1 Acidimicrobiales bacterium
GCTGCTCTCGCCGGCCAGAAAGTTCACCGCCCGGACCCTACTGAGGACCCGTCGACCTCCCGGGACCGGCCCCACTGGCAGACTCCGGGGATGAGACGGTGGATCCTCGGGGCGAGACCTCGGACCCTTCCGGCCGCCATAGTCCCTGTTCTGGTTGGGACGGCGGTGGCCGCGGGGACCGGTGTGGTCTGGTGGCGAGCCGCCGCAGCGCTGGTGGTGGCCCTGGCCCTCCAGGTGGCGGTCAACTACGCAAACGACGTGTCTGACGGCCTACGTGGAACCGATGGTCCGGAACGCGTCGGTCCGGCCCGTCTGGTGGGTGGGGGTCTGGCCACCCCCGAGGAGGTCCGGACGGCCATGCTGGTCGCCTTCGCCCTGGCTTCCGTGGCGGGCCTCACCCTCGCCGCCGCTGTGACTCCGTGGCTCCTCGTAGTGGGAGCGGCGTCGGTGGCCGCCGGATGGTTTTACACCGGCGGTTCCCGGCCGTATGGCTACCGGGGGCTGGGCGAGGTGTTCGTGTTCGCCTTCTTCGGCCTGGTGGCCACGGTGGGCAGCACCTACGTGCATCAGCAACGGATGCCAGGCCTGGCCTGGCTGGCCGCTGTTGCCGTGGGGTTCCTGGCCTGCTCCCTCCTGGTCGTCAACAACCTACGAGACCGGGTGAGCGACGAGAAGGGAGGGAAGCGGACGTTGGCCGTCCGGCTGGGTGACCGCCGGACCCGGCTGTTGTACGTGGTACTCCTCGACGGTTCCCTGGTCCTGGGGTCGTTGTGCGCCCTCTCTCGACCGTGGGCCGCCCTGGTGCTGGTCGCTGGACTGATGGCCGGGCCGTCAGTTCGCAGGGTGCTGGCCGGAGCCGAGGGCCCGGACCTGGTGGATGTGCTGGCCCGAACCGGAAGGATCCAGATGACGGCCGGGGCGTTGCTGGCCCTAGGCCTGGCCCTGTCGGCGTGACCGACTGGTCTAGGTGCGGCTGGCGGTCAACAGTTGGGCGATGCCGCCGCTGCACCGGTCCTTGACCACCTCGACGAAGCCAGCGGCGGCGATGGTGGCCAGCAGGTCGGCTTCGGGTGGGAGGTAGGCCACCGAACGGGGCAGGTAACGGTAGGCGTCCCGGTCCGACAGGAGTCCACCGATGAACGGGACCACCCGACCAAAGTAGATGCCGTGGCCGAGGCGCAGCACAGGGTTACGGGGCCGGTCGACCTCCAGTAGGGCAATCCGTCCGCCGGGCCGGAGTACCCGGGTCAACTCAGCCAGGAAGGGCTCCAGGGCGGTGAGGTTCCGGAGAGCGAACCCGCAGGTGATCCCGTCCACCGACCGGTCGGCCACCGGGAGTCGGAGGGCGTCAGCGTGGACCAGTGGAGCGTCTGTGGTGGCAGCGGCCAGCATCCCCCAGGAGAGATCCATGCCGACGGCTTGGTGGCCGACGTTCTCCAGGTCCCGGCACAGGTCGCCGGTTCCGCAGGCCAGGTCCAGCACGGTGGAACCGGCCGGTAGGCCCAGTCGGAGCACCGCACGGTGCCGCCAACGGACGTCCAGGCGAAACGTCATAATCCGGTTGACTAGGTCGTAGCGGGGGGCGATGGCATCGAACATGGATCGCACCGCGGCGGCTTTCTCGGCGCCCTGAGGGAGGGGGCGTGAGGAGTCAGGGGCCTGGGCGCCGGAGATTGTCACGGATCCCGCCGACTCATCGGAACCAGATGCGCTGGTGTTCCCGGCTGGTGGGGTGGAGTAGGAGGACCAGCAAGACCACCGGGAAGAGCAGGATCAGTGCCGTGGTCACCGGGTTCCCCAGGCCGTACCACCGTAGGCGCCAGACCACGGCCAGCGAGGCTGTCACGATGCCTAGGCGCCAGCCCCAGCGGCGGTCGTTGGCCAGTCCCCAGGCGGCAGGGAACATGGCTGCGCCCACCATGGCCAGGAAGGGTCCTCGTACCAGGTTGAACAGCCCCTCGATGTACAGGAGCATCGTGGCGCTGAGCAGCGTCTGAGGATGGAGGCGATTCAGCCAACTTCGGGCCTGCATGGTCGCCAGTCTGTCAGCGTCGGGGTGCGATCCGACCCCGGCTGGGCGGTTCGTCGATCAGTTAGCGGGTTGGCGGCGGATGGGAACAGCCACCCGGATGTCGGTCCGGTCGGCGCGTAGCTGGCCGCAGGCGGCGTCGATCTCGGTTCCCCGGGTCCGCCGGATCGTGGCGTTGGAGCCGTGGGAGCGCAACTCGTCGGCGAAGGCCCGAACCCGGTCGGGGGGCGTGCCGACGGTGGGCCATCCGGGCGTGGGGTTCAGCGGGATTAGGTTGACGTGGGCGCCGAGCGGTCGGGCATAGGCGGCCAACCGCCGGGCGTCTTCGGGACGGTCGTTGGTGCCGTCGATGAGGGCCCACTCGAACGACAGTCGTCGGCCGGTGGCCGTCACGTGTTCCCGACAGGCCTCGGCCAGCTCGGCCAAGGGCCACCGCCGGTTGACGGGGACCAGCTCGTCCCGGAGGTCGTCGTCGGCGGCGTGCAGGGATACGGCCAGGTTGACGGGGAGGGACTCTGTGGCTAGACGACGGATGCCGGGGACTAGGCCCACGGTGGAGATGGTCAGGTGGCGGGCTGATAGTCCGAGGCCGTCATGGATCCGCTCCACGGCCGCCCAGGTCCGGTCGTAGTTGGCCAGGGGCTCACCCATGCCCATAAAGACCACGTTGGAGACCCGACGGTCGCCCGCCTCGACCTGGGCCCTGACCACCTGTTCCACGATCTCCCCAGCGGTCAGGTGGCGGTCGAAGCCCATCTGGCCGGTGGCACAGAATCCGCAGGCCATGGCACAACCGGCCTGGGTGCTCACGCAGACTGTGGAACGGTTCCGATAGTGCATGAGCACCGTCTCGATAAGGGTGCCGTCAGCGAGACGCCACAGCCACTTCACAGTCCTCCCCCGGTCGCCCACCGAGCGGGTGTCCTCCACTAGGGCGGCGGGGAGATGTTCGGCCAGGTCCCGGCGGAGGGAGGCGGGCAGCGTGGTCATCTCCTCCGGTTCGGCCAGGTCGCGGTACAGACCCTGCCACAACTGATCCAGCCGATAGGCAGGCTGGTCGGCCAGGAGGTCAGCCAGGGCGTCGCGATCTAAGTCGTACCGGCTCGTGGGAAGACCTCCGGCCGGCGGGGGAGCGTTGACGGTCACCGGACGATGCGTTGGTAGGAACGATTGGTGAACTCCGTCTCGAACCCGAGCCCCCGGTACAGACGGAGGGCGGGCCGGTTGTCAGATTCCACGTAGAGGATGGCGTGTCGGAGGCGACGTCCCGCCAGGTGAGCCAGTCCGGCCAGGGTGAGGGCCCGGCCCAGCCCCTTCCCGTGGTGCTCGGGGTGGACGGCGATGACGTAGATCTCGCCCACAGGTGGGTCCTCGTTGGTGTGGACTTTGGTCCAGCAGAAGCCCACGAGGTCATCATCGACCTCGTGGAGCAAGAAGCCGTCGGGGTCGTACCAGGTCTCGGCCTGGCGGGCCTCCAGGTCAGCGTCGGTCATGCTCCCCTGGTCGGGGTGCCAGTCGAAGGCCAGGTTGTTCACAGCCAGGAAGGCCTCGGCGTCTCCAGGCGCGAAGGCCCGGGTCGGGAGATCGGTGGCCAACGCCGGGAGCTCGCGACGGAGCCGCAGGAGGTCGCGGGTGGGCGTGAATCCGGCCGACGTAGGGACGTGGTCACCCTGCGGGCCAACCCGCTCGACCCAGTACTCCAGCCGGCCACCTCCCTGCAGGCCAACGGCCTGCGTGGCGGCTTCCAGGAGTCGGCGCTCCCGGTCGGCGGTGGTCTCGCTGGCGGTATCCAAGTCGGCCAGATCGACCTCGAGGTGCCAGCGGGCCAAGTCGCCGTCCGAGGTGCGACCGGCACCAGTGAGGGTGGCGGTATCGGTTCCATCTGAGACGGTGAACCGGTCCATGGGCGCCGAGGCTACCGTCGGCCTCCATGGGACAACCGAGATCACCTAAGGGGCGGGCAGCCGAGGTCCACCGTCGACTGCAGGATGAATACCCGGCGGCCGAGTGCGAGTTGGACCACGCCAACCCCTTCCAGCTCCTGGCGTCCACCATCCTGTCGGCGCAGTGCACGGACAAGCGGGTGAACATGGTGACACCGGCCCTGTTTGCCGCCTACCCCACCCCGGAGGACCTGGCCGGCGCTGTTCCCCACGAGCTGGAGGAGATCGTCCGATCAACCGGTTTCTATGCCAACAAGGCCCGGAGCCTCCTCGGCATGGCCCAACGGCTGGTGGAAGAGTACGACAGCGAGGTTCCGGGTGGGATGGCCGACCTGACGTCGCTTCCCGGAGTGGGTCGTAAGACTGCCAACGTGGTGCGCAGCGTGGCTCTGGGCCTGCCGGGCCTTCCGGTGGATACCCACGTGGGACGCCTGGCGCGGCGCCTGGGACTCACCACGGAGACCGATCCGGTCAAAGTGGAACGGGAGCTCAACCCGATGGTGTCGGCCGCTGAGCGAGGCCGATTCAGCCTCCGCCTGATCCTCCACGGTCGACGGGTCTGTCCCAGCCGGAAGCCCCGTTGCGAGGAGTGCGTCCTCAACGACTTCTGCCCGGCGTCGGAGGTCTAAGCCGACTTTTCACCGGTGACGAATTTCACACAAGCTCATCAACAGGAACCGGTTCCATATCTACTGTGGGTGTAGTACGTTCACCCAGCCGGGTCCCGCCACCCGGCCTGCGAGGACCGGGTTCCCGCCACCCACCTCGCCCGCTCGGCGCCCTACAGGGCGCCGAGCGACTTTTTCGGCTCATGGCGACGATTTCCCTCGCTCAGCGCCCTTCGGCGGCCCTCCGGGAGCGGTCCATCTCCCGGAGCGCTCCCCGGAGGTGCCGCTCCACCTCGAGGAGTGCCGAACGGTCCTCAGCCCGATCGGTGTCCCCCTCTCCGGCCAGATCCTCCACTCGGCGGACCAGGTCGGCCAACTGGGCGGTCACCGACGACAACTCGGCGGCGTGTTCGGGCTCCATGGCTGCAGTCTGGTCCCGCGGTCGCCATCGGTCCAGCGAGTCGGAAAGCCCTTCCGGTACGACGGGCACTGGCCGGTAGCGTGACGGGATGCTCCGGCGGCTCGACCTGCGTGGCCCGGTCCAGGACGTCCGGTCGGTCCTCCCCCGCCCGGCGGTGGCCGGCGAGGGACCGTTGGAGGAGGTCCGGGCCATCCTGGCCGACGTCCGCCAGCGGGGAGATGTTGCCCTCCTGGAGCTGACCTCCCGTTTCGACGGTGCCGATCTGGCGGCCATCCGCGGCGACCCTGCCGAGGTTATCGCCGCTCCTGACCGCGTCCAGCCTGGGGTCCTGGAGGCATTGGAGGTAGCCGCCGAGGCTGTCCGACGCCACCATGTCGGCCAGGTGCGGTCCGAGCGCCGGACCGAGGAAGATGGCCTGGTTATCCGCTCCCTATCCCGTCCTGTGGAGCGGGCGGGCTGCTACGCCCCCGGTGGCCGAGCTGCCTATCCCTCCACTGTCCTGATGACTGCCGTGCCCGCACGGGTGGCCAGGGTGGACGAGGTCGTCCTCTGCGTTCCTCCCGGAGTTGACGGCCGAATCGCAGACGTGACCCTGGCCGCTGCTGCTGTGGCCGGGGTCGATGCCGTGTACGCGGTGGGAGGAGCCCAGGCGGTGGCTGCCATGGCCTATGGCACGGAGACCGTGCCCGCCGTGGACGTCATCGTCGGACCGGGCAACGTGTACGTGGCCCTGGCTAAACGCGAGGTGGCGGGCCACGTTGGCGTCCCGTCGGCCTTCGCTGGCCCGTCGGAGGTGGTGGTGGTGGCTGACGCCTCGGTCCCTGCGGCCTTCGCCGCTGTTGACGTCGTAGTCCAGGCCGAGCACGGCCCGAACGGTCTGGCCTGGCTTGTCACGTGGGACGAGGCGGTGGCTGAGGCCGTGGAAGCCGAGGTGGTCCGGATGGTGGCCGAGGCCCCCCGCCGGGAGGACATCACGGCCACCCTGGCCGATGCCGGTTGGAGCGTGCTGGTGAACGACCCAGATCAGGCGCTGGCCGTAGTCGACGCCATCGCGCCCGAGCACTTGCAGCTGATGGTGGATGGTGCTGAGGCGTTGGCCGAGCGGGTCCGTCACGCCGGGGCGATCTTCTGTGGTCCGTGGTCCCCGGCATCGCTCGGCGACTACGTGGCTGGACCCAGTCACGTGCTGCCCACAGCGGGCACGGCCCGCTTCTCGGGAGCCCTGACGGTGGCTGACTTCACCAAGGAGATCCACGTAGTGACGGCCGACGAGGGGGCCCTGCGTCGCCTAGCCCCCCACGTCATCGCCCTGGCCGACGCCGAAGGACTGGACGCCCACGCCCAATCGATGCGCATCCGGACCGAGGCAGGGGAGGAGAAGGATGGCTGAGCGCCCCACCTCCCGGCCCGATGTGGTCGCCCTAGAGGGCTATCACTCACCCCAGATGGACGTCGAGGTCCGCCTGAACACCAACGAGTCCCCGCTTCCGCCCCCGGCGGAGTTCGACGAAGCGTTGGCCGAGGCGACGCGGGCCATCGGCTGGAACCGCTACCCGGACCGCGGCGCTGGGCGGCTCCGGGCCGCCCTGGCCGAACGTTACGGCGTCGGTGCTGACCAGGTGTTCGCCGCCAACGGCTCCAACGAGGTGATCCAGAGCCTCCTCCTGGCCTATGGCGGGTCCGGCCGGTCAGTGGCCGTCTTCGAACCTACCTACGCCATGTACGCGCAGATTGCCCGGTCCACCGGTACCCGGGTGGTCCGGGGCCGCCGGGAGCCCAACTTCGCCCTGGACCCAACCACTGTGACCGACCTGCTTGACGCCGAGCGTCCCAACCTGGTGGTCCTCTGCTCGCCAAACAATCCAACGGGAACCCTCGAGCCGAGGAATCTCGTATCCGAGGTGGTTGAGGCGGCCGGCTCCTACGGTGGCTTGGTGGTGGTGGACGAGGCCTACGGACAGTTCGCCCCGCACAGTGCCGTGGACCTGCTCGACGACGACCGGAACCTCGTGGTGAGTCGGACCTTCTCTAAGACTTGGGCCATGGCCGGAGCTCGGATCGGGTACCTCCTGGCACCGTCGTGGTGCGTGGCCGAGTTGGAGAAGGTGGCCCTGCCTTACCATCTGGACGCCTTCAAACAGGTGGCCGGAGAGCTAGCGCTGGCCCACGGCCCGGCAATGGACCAGCGCATCTCGGTCCTGGTGTCCGAGCGGGAACGGATGGCTACCGCTCTGGAGGCCCTTCCTGTCACTGCCTGGCCGTCGGCAGCCAACTTCATCCTCTTCCGTCCCGAGGCCCGTCCCGGCCGGGAGGTCTGGCAAGACCTCGTCGACCGATCGGTGCTGGTCCGGGACTTCACGACCATGGAAGGCGTCGAGGGATGCCTTCGGGTCACCATCGGAACCGGCGACGAGAATGACCGGTTCCTCAAGGCCCTTCGGGAGGCACTGTCATGACGACTCGATCCGCGACCCGCGAGCGGTCCACCAACGAGACCTCGATCAGCGTCTCGATCGACCTGGACGGCGGCCCGGTGTCGGCGTCTACCGGGATCCCGTTCTTCGACCACATGCTTGACCAGCTGGGCCGCCACGGCGGGTTCGGTCTTGACGTGCGCTGCACGGGGGACCTAGACATCGACGCCCACCACACCGTGGAGGACGTGGGCATCGCGGTTGGCGAGGCTTTCGCCGAGGCCCTGGGCGACAAAGCTGGTGTTCGCCGCTTCGCCAGCGCCCGGGTGCCGCTCGACGAGGCGCTGGTCGACGTGGCCCTGGACCTCTCTGGGCGCCCCTACCTGCACCATGAGGTGGATTTCCCGGGCCAGAAGATCCTCGGCGATCCCCCCTTTGACCCCCAGCTGATGGAGGAGTTCTGGCGGGCCTTTGCGATGGCCGCCCGGATCACCGTGCACCTAACCCTGGTACGGGGGAAGAACACCCACCACATCGTCGAAGCCACCTTCAAAGGGATGGCCCGCGCCCTGAGCGACGCGGTGCGGATCGAGGGCGGGGGAGTGCCCTCGACCAAGGGAAGTTTATGAGCGGACCGCTGGTCGCTGTCCTGGACTACGGCATCGGAAACTTGCGGTCGGCCCAGAAAGCCCTCGAACGCGTCGGTGCCGACGCCCGTCTGACCGACGACCCGGACCTGATATCCCGGGCCGACGGGGTAGTGCTGCCCGGCGTTGGGGCCTTCGGCCGGTGCGTGGAGGCTCTGGAGTCGACCGGCCTGGCTGAGGTGGCCGCTGATGCCGCACGAGCGGCCGCCGATGGTGGCCGGCCGTTCCTCGGGATCTGCGTCGGCCTCCAGTTGCTCTACGAGGGGAGCGCCGAGGCCCCCAACCACCGGGGCTTCGGCGTGCTGGACGGACAGGTCAGCCTCCTGGCCGGAGACGTTAAGCGCCCGCAGATGCAGTGGAACCGGTTGGACCGCATCGGCGATCACCCCCTGTTGGCGGGCCTTGTCGAGGATCCGTGGACCTACTTCGTACACAGCTACGCGGCACCCGTGGGTCCGGACACCGTGGCGACCTGCCGTTACGGCTCCGATGTGTGCGCCGCGGTGGCCTGCGGCAACCTGTGGGCCTGTCAGTTCCACCCGGAGAAGTCCGGCGGGGTGGGCCTCCAGGTACTGGCCAACTTCGTGGGGTCCCTCGCCGGGGTCTCCGCGTGACGACGGCCCCCGCGCTTTTTCCGGCCATCGACATCCTCGGCGGCCGGTGCGTCCGGCTGCTCCAGGGCGACTACGGGCAGGAGACGGTGTACGGCAACGACCCGGCGGCCCAGGCCCGGGCCTTCCAGGACGCTGGAGCCACCTGGGTGCACGTCGTGGATCTGGACGCGGCGCGGACCGGTGATCCAGTGAACCGCCAGGTGGTGGCCGAGGTGGCCGCCACCCTGGACGTCCCGGTCCAGGCGGGAGGTGGTGTCCGCACCCTGGACGACGCACGAACCCTGTTCGACGCCGGGGTATCCCGGGTGGTGATGGGTACGGCGGCCATCGAGGACCCGGAACTGGTGGACCAGGTGGCCGACCTGGGCCGGGTGGCGGTTGGGCTGGACATCCGGGGCGAAGAGGTGGCCGTCCGCGGGTGGACGGAGGGAACCGGACTACTCCTGACCGACGCCTTCGAACGCTTCTCGAACCGAGGCACTGATGCCTTCGTCATCACCCAGATCGAGCGGGACGGCACCCTGCAGGGCCCCGATCTGGAGGGGCTGGCCGCGGCCCTGGCGACCACCGGGGTCGATGTGGTGGCCTCGGGTGGTGTGGGTCGCCCATCGGACCTGAAGGACCTGGCCGACCTGGCGGTAGCCGGCCGACGGCTGGCTGGGATCATTCTCGGTCGAGCCCTGTACGAAGGCACGATCGACCTGGCGGCCGCTATTCAGACCCTGAAGGAGCGCTGATGCAGACCGTCCGGGTGGTGCCGTGCCTCGACGTGGATGCCGGCCGGGTGGTCAAGGGCGTCAACTTCGTCGGCATGCGCGACGCAGGTGACCCAGTTGAGTTGGCCGCCCGGTACGACCTGGAGGGTGCCGACGAACTGGTGTTCCTTGACATCACTGCCTCCTCCGACTTCCGGGACACCACGGTCGACATGGTCCGGCGAACGGCCGAGGAGGTGTTCATCCCGTTCACCGTGGGGGGCGGCATCCGTTCGGTCGAGGACGCCCGGGTCATCCTGCGAGCTGGAGCCGACAAGGTGTCGATCAACACGGCAGCCGTGGACCGGCCGGAGCTGGTGGCTGAGCTGGCCGCTGAGTTCGGGAGCCAGTGCGTGGTGGTTGCCGTAGATGCCCGGCGGAGCGACGGCGTTAACAGCGGGTTCGAGGTCTTTACCCACGGAGGCCGCACAGCCACCGGGTGGGATGCCGTGGCGTGGGTGACCGAGGTGGTGGACCGGGAGGCCGGGGAGGTGCTGTGCACATCCATGGATCAGGACGGGACCCGTGACGGCTTCGACGTAGAGATGCTGCGGGCCGTGGGCGCTGTCTGCCCGGTCCCGTTGATCGCCAGCGGTGGGGTAGGGAGCCTCGACCACCTGGTTGAGGGGGTCACCGAAGGGGGAGCCGACGCCGTTCTGGCCGCGTCAATCTTCCACTTCGGGGAACACAGCGTGGCCGAGGCCAAGGAACACCTGGCGGCCGCCGGCGTGGCCGTGCGGCCCCCGGGGGCCTGAGCGGTCCGGCCGGTCACCGATCCCTGGCCGATACCGTTGCCCCGGTGAACGACAGGTCGACCACGACCCCTTTGAACCGCAACCCGGTCCCCGGGCCCTCGGATCACGAGGGCCTCCCCATCAAGATGCTGAACGACCGAATTCTGGTCTGCTCCGACACTGAGGATGGCGAGCGGCGGTCCACCGGCGGGATCCTGATACCGGCCACCGCCCAGGTGGGTAAGCGCCTGGCCTGGGCACAGGTGGTGGCCGCCGGACCGAACGTGCGGACCATGGAGGTTGGCGACCAGGTCCTGTTTAACCCCGAGGACCGGTACGAGGTCGAGGTCCGTGGCCACGACTACGTCATCCTGAGGGAACGGGACGTCCACGCCGTGGCCGCCCAGCGTCTGGAGGAGGGCAGCACCGGCCTCTACCTCTGAGGCCGCCCGAATACAGGCCCGACCGGCGGACGGGCGACCGTAGGCTGGGTGCCATGCCCGACGCCCCCGCCGCGATCCCGCTTCTCGTCACCGAGGAGCAGCTCGGCCAGGTCACCTTCGACGGCGACGGCCTCGTACCGGCCATCGTCCAGGAGGAGCACACGGGGCGGATCCTGATGATGGCGTGGATGAACGAAGCCTCTCTCCGCGAGACCATGGCCACCGGCCGGACCTGGTTCTGGAGCCGGAGTCGCCAGGAGTACTGGTGTAAGGGCGAGACCTCCGGGGACCGGCAATACGTTCGGGAGGCCTTCTACGACTGCGATGGCGACACGCTCCTGTTCGTAGTCGAGCAGGAAGGGCGAGGAGCCTGCCACACCGGCGAATACAGCTGCTTCTTCCGGGCCTTCGGACTGGACGACGGCTGACCTGATGGTCGCCCCCCGCCGCGAGGAGTTCCGGGAGTTGGCCCGCGAGCATGCGGTGGTGCCGGTCTGGCGGGAACTACTGGCCGACCTAACCACGCCGGTCTCATTGTTCGCCCGCTGCGTGGGTGACGGCGAGGGCTTTCTGCTGGAGAGTGTGGACCGTGGAGAGACCTGGGGACGTTGGTCGTTCATCGGCCGGAACCCGTCCACCACCCTGACCTCAACCGGGGGTGCGTTACAGGTCGACGGCGACCTGCCCGATAGCGTCCGGACCGATGACGGCCTCTTGGTGGCCCTGGAGGACCTCCTGGCCCGCTTCCAGTCGCCGGACATCGAAGGGTTGCCCCCGCTCCACGGTGGGCTCATGGGCTACCTGGGCTACGACGTCGTACGCGAGGTCGAGCACCTCCCGAACGTGCCCCACGACGACCGGGGCCTTCCCGACGGGATCATGTCGGTCATCGGTGAGCTGGTGGCCATCGACCATTGGCGCCAGCGGGCCGTACTTCTGGTCAACGTGATCGTCCCCGAGGGAGCCGACGACGCCACCCTGGATATCGCCTACGACTCCGCCGTGGACCGCCTAGAAGCGTTGGCCGCCGACGGTGCCCGGCCACTCAACGAGCCTCTCATGCTCCCCCCGGACCCCGACGAGGAGCCGCCCGAGGTGAGTTCCACGATGGGGGCGGAGACCTACGAGCTTGCCGTGGAGGCAGCACGGGAGCACATCTTCGCCGGGGACATCTTCCAGGTCGTGCTTTCACAGCGGTTCGACGTGGAGCTAGACGCCGAGCCGTTCGATGTCTACCGGGTGCTCCGCCAGGTCAACCCCAGCCCGTACATGTACTTCCTCCGTTACGAGAACCTGGCGGTGGTCGGGGCCTCCCCGGAGCCCATGGTGCAGCTGCTGGACGGGCGGGTGGTCTCCCGTCCCATCGCCGGGACCCGGCGCCGGGGACGGACCGAGGCCGATGACCGGCGTATGGCCGCCGAGCTGGTCGAGGACCCCAAGGAGCTGGCCGAGCACGTGATGCTGGTTGATCTGGCCCGCAACGACGTGGGACGCGTGGTGGCCTTCGGTACCGAGGAGGTTGAGGAGATGATGACGCTGGAGCGCTACAGCCACGTCATGCACCTCACCAGCCAGGTTGCCGGCGACCTGGCCGAGGGTCGGACGCCAATCGACGTGCTCCGGGCCACCCTGCCCGCCGGAACGGTCTCCGGTGCCCCCAAGGTCCGGGCTATGGAGATCATCGACGCGTTGGAGCCGGTCAAGCGGGGTCCATATGCCGGGGTGGTGGGCTACTTCGACTTCTCCGGCAACATCGACACGGCCATCGCCATCCGCACCATGCTGGTGGTTGACGGCATCGCCTCGGTCCAGGCGGGAGCGGGGATCGTGGCCGACAGTGTCCCGGAGCTGGAACACTTGGAGTGCCAGAACAAGGCCCGAGCTCTCCTTTCGACCATTCCAGCGGCGCGACGTATGACGGCGGCCCGCCGGAAGGCCTCCAGTGGTTGACCGCCCGCTGGCCGTCCGCCGGCCCCGGGACGTGATCGTGGTGGCCGGACCGGACGCCGGCACCTACCTCCAGGGACAGCTCAGCCAGGACGTTGAGGCCCTGCCCGTGGGCGGGTCGGGCGAGACCTTCGTTCTCCAGCCGACGGGCAAGGTCGACGCCTGGATGCGGGTTACCCGCCTGTCCGCGGAGCGCTACGTCCTGGACGTGGATGTTGGCTACGGCAAGGTGGTAGCACAGCGACTGAACAGGTTCCTCCTTCGCACGGACTGCACGGTGGAGGCTGTCGATTGGGACCTGGTCACCGTCCTGGACGGGTCGCCGGACGACCTCCGGGTTCCAGAAGACGGCCTGAGGATCGCCGTATCGTGGCCCGGGTTGTGTGCCGTGGACCTCCTCGGCCCGTCGGTGGCCGAGCCGGAGGGGTTGGCGGTCGGGGGTCCCAACGACTGGGAGGTCCGAAGGATCTCGGCGGGAATTCCGGCCATGGGGTCGGAGATGGACGGATCGACGATCCCGGCGGCCACCGGGGTCGTGAACCGGTCGGCCAGCTTCACGAAGGGCTGTTACACCGGGCAGGAACTGGTGGCCCGCGTGGACAGCCGCACGGCCGGTGCACCGACGCGGATCCTGCGCGCTACCGGGGCCGGGACCCCGCCGCCCGTAGGGACGGAGCTGGAGGCCGAGGGCCGGCCGGCCGGCCGTCTGACCAGCGTGGCAGCTGTCGAGGACGGATTCGTGGCCCTGGCTGAGGTTCGTCGGGCCGTGGCCACCCCGGCCGACGTCCAGGCGGTCGACCCGGCAGGGTCCACGACGGTCTCACTTCTCGACGACTGACAACAGGGCCGCCCTGGCCCTATTCCTCCGGTCGAGTCCACGCCCCTCCGTCGCCGCACGTCAAACTGCCGCCCGGTCCATAGCCTCAGCCGCTTCCATGAGGAGCGCGTGCTTCCATGAGGAACGCATGCGGAGATGATGAACAGTAGGGAGAGGGAAGGGAGGGTAACCGGGGGGTCGGCTCCGGAGTACCGTCGCTAACCTCGGGTTGTGGCCACCTACCTGGATCGGATCCTGGACGTCCACCGCACCGAGGCGGCCGCCGACCAGAGGATCCTGGACGTCCTGGTAGAACGAGCCCGGATGGCGCCCCCTACCCGAGGGTTCGGAGAGGCACTCCGGGGAGTCCCGAAGGGCGAGCCGGCGATTATCGCCGAGGTCAAGCGACGGTCACCCTCGCGCGGGGACCTAGCCGCCGATTTGGATCCGGGGACCGTGGCGATCCAGTACGCCGCCGGAGGAGCAGCCTGCCTGTCCGTCCTGACCGACCGCGGCCACTTCGGCGGCTCCCCAGAAGACCTGGTCTCAGCAAGGGATGCCGTGTCGGTCCCGGTCCTGCGCAAGGACTTCACCGTGGACGCCCGCGACGTCTGCGATGCCCGGCTAATGGGCGCCGACGCCGTACTGCTCATTGTGGCGGCACTTGACGACGCCCAGTTAGCGGACTTCCACGATCTAACTGACGAAGTGGGCCTAGATGCCCTGGTGGAGATCCACGACGAAGCTGAATTGGAACGGGCCCTCGCTATCGACGCCCGGCTAGTTGGGGTGAACCAGCGGGACCTGGTCACGTTCGAGGTCGACACGGCCCGGGCCGTGCGGATGGGACCGCTGATGCCTGACGGCGTGACCCGGGTAGCCGAGTCGGGAATCCGGGACCGGGCCGATGTCGCCCCGCTGCTCGAAGCTGGCTACCAGGCCTTGCTGGTGGGGGAGTCCGTGGTGACGTCGAGAGACCGGCGTGGCGCCATCCGTGCCCTCCGGGGCCTTGGGACTGGGGAGTAGCGTCGACAGCGTGTTCGTAAAGATTTGCGGTATCACGTGCGCTGAGGACGCTCTGTTGGCCACCGCCATGGGCGCCGACGCTTTGGGATTCATCTTCGCCACGTCCCGTCGCCAGGTGGCCGAGTCGGTGGTCCGTGACATCGTCGGCCAGCTTCCCCCGGACGTCCTGACCGTCGGCGTGTTCCGCGACCGGGGTAAGGCTCGGGTGGTCGAGACTGTCAACACCATCGGGTTGAAGGCGGCTCAACTACACGGCCGCGAGTCACCGGCCACCTGCCAGTGGGTAGCCGAGCGGGTTCCCATGACTATCCGTGCCCTGCCCGCCGGCTCGCCGGACCTCCAGCGGTTTGACGAATACGGAGCCGACCTCCTCTTATTGGATTCCCCGGCGCCCGGTTCCGGAGAGGTTTTCGACTGGTCCCTGGCCGAGGGTGCCCCCTCCAACAGACCGATGCTTCTGGCCGGAGGCCTGACGCCCGACAACGTGGCTTCGGCGATCGAGGAGGTGGACCCGTACGGGGTCGACGTCTCGACCGGAGTGGAGGCTGAGCCGGGGAGAAAGGATCCACGGCTCCTCCGGGCGTTCATGGCCAACGCGAGGGCAGCGCAACCGGTCCGTTACGAGGGTGATGCCGAGCGCCGCCCGTTCGACTGGCAGGAGGAGGGATGAAAGTGAGTACTGCAAAGGGTCCGGGGCCGCCGGAGACCGAGGGTCCGTGACCCTTTCCGAACCGACCCCCGAGGGACGCTTTGGCCAGTTCGGAGGCCGGTACGTCCCGGAGACCCTGATTCCGGCCGTCCTGGAACTAGAGGCGGCCTTTCGCGAGGCGTGGGCCGATCCGTCGTTCCGGGCCAACCTGGACGCCCTCCTGGCGGACTACGCCGGTCGGCCCTCGCCCATGACGGAGTGCCACAACCTTTCGGCCGAACTGGGTTGCCGCCTGCTGCTCAAGCGTGAGGACCTTAACCACACGGGATCCCACAAGATCAATAACGTGCTGGGCCAGGCTCTCTTGGCCAAGCGGATGGGTAAGACGCGGCTCTTGGCCGAGACAGGTGCCGGCCAGCACGGGGTTGCTTCGGCCACTGTGGCGGCCCTGCTGGGCATGGAGTGCTGCGTGTACATGGGCGAGGTCGACGTCAGGCGCCAGGAGCTCAACGTGTTTCGGATGCGGCTGCTGGGGGCCGAGGTCCGTACTGCGCTATCGGGCAGCCGGACCCTGAAAGACGCCGTGAACGAGGCCATGCGGGACTGGGTGGCCACCGTGGAGGAGTCGCACTACTGCCTGGGTTCGGTGATGGGTCCCCATCCATACCCGTGGATGGTCCGTACCTTCCACGAGGTGTTGGGCCAGGAGGCCCGAGAGCAGAGCGAGGCTCTGCTGGGCGCCCCTCCGGACGTGGTGGTGGCCTGCGTGGGCGGCGGTTCCAACGCCATCGGGATCTTTTCAGGCTTCGCTGACGTCGACACCGAGCTGGTGGGAGTGGAGCCGGCCGGCGGGGCGGCGATCGGGCGAGGGGTTCCGGGTGTGGTCCACGGCATGGAGTCGTACCTGATGCAAGACGAGGCCGGCCAGGTGCTGGAGGCCAAATCCATCAGTGCCGGGTTGGACTATCCGGGGGTGGGACCCGAGCACAGCTACCTGGCGTCCATCGGTCGGGCCCGGTACGAGGCGGTGACTGACGACGAGGTGGTGGAAGCCTTCCAGCTTCTGAGCCGACACGAGGGCATCATCCCCGCCCTGGAACCGGCCCATGCCCTGGCCTGGGTGTCCCGGGAACGGGCGTCGCTCGCCGGGAAGTCGGTGGTGCTGAACCTCTCGGGCCGAGGTGACAAGGACGTGGCCCAGATGATGGACATCCTGGGATGAGCTCCGGGCGAGCCCCGGGGCCGGTGGAGGCCGCGCTGCGGGACCGCCGGGATGCCGGCGGCAAGTGTCTAGTGGCCTATGCGACGGGTGGCCTCGGTGAGGACTGGCTGGACACGGTCCGGGCCATTGCCGCGGCAGGCGCGGACGCCATCGAGATCGGGGTGCCGTTCTCGGATCCGGTGATGGACGGGCCGACCATCCAGGCAGCCAACGACCGTGCGCTGGAAGGCGGCGCTACCCCTGTGGGGATCTTGGATGCCCTCCGCGGGGCCGACGTCGGGGCGCCGTTGGCCGTGATGACGTACTACAACATCGTCCACCGCATGGGCCTAAAGCGGTTCGCCACCACCTTGGTGGATTCGGGCGTATCAGGATGCATCCTCCCGGACCTTCCCCTGGAGGAGGCTGGAGCGTGGCTGGACGTGGCCGACGAGGCGGCGGTTGAGCCGATCCTGCTGGCCGCTCCTACGGCACCCGACGAGCGGCTTCCTCGGATCTGTGAGCGCTCTCGGGGATTTGTCTACGGCGTCGGCCTGCTCGGGGTGACCGGTGTCCGGGCCGAGTTGGCGGCCAGCGCGGTGAAGATCGCCGCCCGCCTCAAGCCGTTGACTGATCTCCCGGTGCTGGTCGGCGTGGGTGTGGGAACCCCGGAGCAGGCCGTGGAGGCCGCCCGTCACGGCGACGGCGTGGTGATCGGATCAGCTGTCGTCCAGCGGATGGTGGACGGTGCCGGTCCGGAGGGGGTCGGCGAGCTAGTGGCCGCGTTCCGGAGCGCTCTGGACGCCTCGTGAACGTCCCGCTGGGACGGGAACACCCCTGGGTCGACGTCACCGGGCGGGGCGCCGACACCCTGTACGACTTGGTGGGTCCGGAGTGGTTCGTGGCCCTGGTCGACCGCTTCTATGACGGCGTGGCCACCAACCCGGTTCTGCGGTCGCTCTACCCGGACGATCTGGAGGGTCCGCGCCACCGGCTGGCCGGCTTCCTGCAGCAGTACTGGGGAGGACCGGCCGAGTACAGCGCCGAACGGGGCCATCCCCGGCTACGGATGCGCCACGAACCGTTCCGGATCGGGGAGGCCGAGCGCGAAGCCTGGCTCCGTTCCATGGCGGCTGCCCTAGTCGGTGGGGGTCTGACCGCCCCCGCCGAGACCAAAGTCATGGAGTACTTCGCCGGGGCGGCCAGCCACCTGGTCAACCACCCGTCCTGAATTCATCGGGTCGGGGGCTGTAGACCCGGCCCGCGGAGAAGCGATGTGATTTGACTTCGGGTAGAGAGTTGGAATAGATCCTTGCAATCAAGCGGAACCATGGATGGAAATGCTTGACATTGCAGGCCGGAGGTAGTCGGATGTCATTCGACCACGTGGTGGGCCCGCCCATCCTGAGACCCAAAAGGAGACGGTCGATGAATAAGAGCGATGTGATCGCGGCGATGGCGGATCGAGCTGGCGTGTCCAACAAGGACGCCGGCGGCTGCCTGGATGCGTTTTTTGACGTAGTGGCTGGCGAGGTGGCTGCCGGGGGCGACAAGGTGTCGATTCCGGGATGGCTCTCGTTTGAACAGGTGACGCGGGCGGCTCGAATGGGTCGCAACCCTCGTACTGGTGAGTCCATTCATGTGCCGGCTACCAAGGCCTGCAAGGTATCTGTAGGTTCGAAACTGAAGGCGGCCGCCAAGAGCGGCGGCTCAGCCGAGGCCGAAGAGCCCGAAGAGGCAGCAGAGGCCGCACCGGAGTCGCCCAGCTGGTGACATCCCGGTCGGGAACCGGGGCTGGGGCGAAACCGCTCCGGCCCCGTGGCCTGGCCGCCCCCCGGTCCACGGGGCCGGTTGGAGGATCGAGAGTCTGATCAGCACCGACCTTCCTCTTCCAGCGACGGTGATTCCCCACCGTGATCCCTTCCTGCTCCTGACCCAGGTCACGGAGGTGACGGTCGGCGAGCGGGCGGTGGGGTACTGGCAGTTGACCGGTGATGAGTTCTTTTTCGCTGGCCACTTTCCAGGACGACCGACCCTTCCGGGAGTTCTCATGTGCGAGTCGATCGCACAGCTGGGCGCATACGCCCTTCTCACTAGGCCGGATTTCGCCGGTCGCCTGGCGCTGTTCGGCGGCCTAGATGGGGTGCGGTTCCGGCGTCAGGTGCTGCCTGGCGACCGCCTTGACTTGGAGGTCGAGTTGGGGCGGGTCTCGGCACGGGCTGGTAAGGGGAGCGGGAGGGCTTTGGTGGGTGGCGAAGAAGCCTGCCGGTGTGACCTCATGTTTGTCTTCGTGGACGGCGACTGAGCGCCCTCGCAAACCGCCCGACGGGCGTAATCGGGATCAAGCCGGTGCCAGCACCACGCTGCCGTTGTGACCACCGAAGCCGAACGAGTTGGACATGGAGATGCCGGGCTCCCAGGGAGCCGGAGCGCCGGTAACCAAGTCCATGACCGGCATGTCGGGGTCCGGGGTGGCGTAGCCAGCGGTCGGGGGGATCAGCCCCTTGTCCATGGACAGCACGACGGCTACTGCCTCGATGGCGCCCGCCGCACCCAGGGCGTGTCCGGTTATCCCTTTGGTGGAGGTGACCAGGGGGCCGTCAGCACCGAAAATTTCGGCCATAGCTACCGCCTCGGCCATGTCGTTCAGCGGGGTCGAAGTCCCGTGGGCGTTGACGTGGCTGATCTGGTGGGGTTCCACGCCAGCCTCCTCCAGGGCGAGGCGCATACAGGTGATGGCGCCTGTGCCTCCCGGCGATGGGGCGGTGATGTGGTGAGCGTCAGCGGTGCTGGCTCCACCCAGGACCTCGGCCAGGATGTCGGCACCCCGGGCCTCGGCCATCTCCCAATCCTCCAAGACAAGTACGCCGGCGCCCTCACCCATGACGAATCCGTCTCGCTCGGCGTCGAAGGGGCGGCAGATCCCGGCCGATGAAAAGGCGGTCATGTTGGTGAAGCCGGCGATGGCCGTCTCCACGAACGGCGCTTCGCTACCCCCCGCCAGCACCACGTCGCAGCGGCCGTGAGCCACCAGTCGGGCGGCGTTGGCCACCGCGTGGGTACCGGCCGCACAAGCGGTGCAGGTATTCTCGGCCGGACCCTGGAAGCCATGGCGCATCGAGACGGCGGCCGGAGCCGCATTAGGCATCATCATCGGCACCATGAAGGGGGAGACTCGCCGGGACCCCTTCTCATGCCGGATGAGGATCTGCTCCTCGAGGGTTTCGATCCCGCCAATACCCGTTCCAATGAAAACACCCCGGCGGGAGGGGTCCGCGGTGAGCGGCCCTGCCTGCTCCAAGGCCATGTCGGCGGCGGCGATCGCGAACTGGGTACACCGGTCGCTACGCCGTATCTCCTTCGGGTTGTCGAAGTGCGGAGTGGGGTCGAAGTCGTGGACCCGACGCTCACCGTCAGGTGCCGGCCCACAGAGGCCGTCCCAGAACGCGTCGGTACCGATACCGCACGAGGCGACGACGCCCAGCCCGGTCACGGCGACCCGACGTCGGGTCATTAGAGCTTGCCGGTGATGAGGTCGTAGGCGGCACCGATGGTGGTAATGCCCTCGAGCTCCTCCTCCTCGACATTGACGCCGAACTCCTCTTCGAGTGCCATGACCAGCTCGACCAGGTCCAGGCTGTCGGCATCGAGGTCGTCAGCAAACGAGGCCTCGCGGGTGATCTTGGAGGCGTCGACCGAGAGGACCTCGACCGCGCAGTTTGTGAACCGTTCGAAATTGTCGTCGCTCACCGTCTGGCTCCGTTTCTCGGGTGATTTGGACCGCCTCACCCTACGGCCCCTCACCGCCGGTCGACATGCATTCAGACCGTTGAGAGGGGTCGCCTCTGTCACAGCGACCAACACCGTCCGGCGGGTCTACCACCGGACCGGCAGCATCAGCCCATGAAGAGGCCACCATCCACTGGGACCACGGCACCGGTGATGTATCCGGCAGCATCTGAGGCCAGGAAAGCGACCAGAGCCGCTACCTCGTCGGCCTGTCCCAGGCGGCCCAGGGGTACTGCTTCGGCGTAGGCGTCCTGCTGCTCCTCGGGGAGGGATGCCAGCATGTCGGTCCGGATCGGTCCCGGTGCCACTACGTTGACGGTCACGTTCCTGCTGGCGAACTCCTTGGCCAGGGAGCGGCCAAGGCCGACGAGACCCGCCTTGGAGGCCGCGTAGTTGGCCTGCCCCGTCTGGCCGATTCGCCCAGCGATCGAGGAGACGAGGATGATACGGCCCCACCGTCCCTTCATCATCCCCTTGACGGCCCGACGGGACACCCGGAAGGCGCCGGTCAGGTTGGCGTCCACCACGTCGCTGAAGTCCTCATCGGACATGCGTAGCACCAGGCCGTCCCGGGTGATCCCGGCGTTGGCCACCAGCACCTCGACTGGTCCCAGCTTCTCCTCGATGACCGAGAAGGTGGCGTCTACGGCTTCGGAGTCGGTTACGTCACAGGCCACGGGCAAGATCCCCGATTCGACGATTTCGGGAGGCACCTCGCCCCGACAGGTGACGGCTACGCGGTCCCCCCGGGCGGCGAACGCTCTGGCACATGCCAGACCAATGCCTCGGTTTCCTCCGGTCACCAGCACGACTCGACTCATCTGGATCTCCTGCTCTCGGTGGTCGTCAGGTCAGGTCACCCGGAGCCAGGCGATCGGCTTGGAGGCCGTCACCCGCTCGGTGTCCACGGCCAACCATCCCATCAACTCGCCGGCGAACGGCGAGCGGACCTCGGTGGCTCCGATGTGTCCGAGGAGGTCCCCGGCGGACACCACGCCGCCTGGGCCAAGGTTGGCTAACGGGGCGAAAACGCCGGCACACGGGCTGACAACCATCCGGTCAGTGGCGAACAAGTGCTCGCCCTCCTGCCCGGAGAGGGTGTCTTCCGGAGGGGCGGCCAGGGCGTCCAGCAGGGCGTCCAGGTGGCCCGGGGTGTTGACAGTGAGCCGAACAGCACTCTTCAAGGTCCGCTTCACGAGACCGGTTAGGACGTTGCCGGGACCTAACTCGACGAAGGTTGTGAACCCGGCATCAGCGAGGGTCCGGAGGCTCTGTGACCATCGCACCGGGTTACAGAGCTGGGCGTTCATCAGGATTCGCCAAGTGGCCGGGTTGGTATGGCTGCCGGCATCCACGTTGGCGACCACCACGCCCTCCGGCTGGCGTACGTCGGTCCGCTCGATGGCCTCCTCGAGCCGGTCGCGAGCCGGAGCCATATACGGCGTGTGGAACGCGCCAGAGACCTCCAGTGCGGTTACCCGCTTGGCCCCTCGGGCCTTGGCCTCCTCGCCGGCCGCCGCCACGCCGCCTGGAGAGCCGGCGATTACCACCTGTCCCGGGGCGTTGTAGTTGGCCACCCAGACGTCGTCGTCGACCGCGGTGCAGGCCTCTTCTACTCCGGTGTCGTCTAGGCCCAGTACGGCGGCCATGGTTCCCACCGGGTCCTGGGCCGCTACCTGCATGGCCTCGCCACGTTCCACCACGAGGGAAACGGCGTCGGCGAAGTCCAGCGCGCCAGAGGCAGTGAGGGCGCTGTACTCGCCCAGGCTGTGCCCGGCATGGCCGGCGGCGTCGATGCCCAGCCGCTCGACGGCGTCCAGGACCACCATGCTGGTCACGAAGGTGGCCAACTGGGCGTTGCGGGTCTCGCGGAGTTGGTCAGCATCGGCAGCCAGTAGGAGGTGGGCTACGTCCCGCTTGGAGGCCGCAGAGGCCTCCTCGACCAGTTCCCAGGACGGATGGTCGGCCCACGGGGCCCCCATGCCTGGCTGCTGGGAACCTTGGCCGGAGTAGGTGAAGGCGATCATCGGTTCTGGTGGTCTCCTGGAATGGCCTGGCCGCGGGTCGCTCAGCGGCAGTGTGCCCGATCCGACGCCCCATAGTGTGGCCGTTCCGGGTCCTCAAAGGGAACGGTCGTAGCCC
>JAKURX010000240.1 GCA_022451505.1 Acidimicrobiales bacterium
ACCCCGCCCTGCTACCCGCCTTCCCCCGCGGGCACGCGGTACGTGACGCCCTCGCCCATGGGGTGACCGTCACCGGCTGCACCGTGCACCTGGCGACCCTCGAGGTGGATGCCGGTCCGATCCTGGCCCAGGGGACCGTAGAGGTGCGTCCCGACGACGACGAGGCCAGCCTCCACGAGCGCATAAAGGCCGTCGAGCGGCGCCTCTACGTCGACACCATCCGATCCGTCCTGGGTGGCGAGCCGCCCGTTCCGGCGGCTGCCTCCGGTGGAGCATCGGCATGAGCGCCCCGACGGGCCGCCGGGCTCTGCTGTCCGTCTACGACAAGACGGGGATCGTGGAGCTCTCCCGCGGGCTGGTCGAGCTGGGGTGGGAGGTGGTCTCCAGCGGTGGAACGGCGTCCCTGCTGGCAGCCGAGGGCATTCCGGTGACCGGGGTGGCTGAGATCACACAGGCGCCGGAGATGCTGGGTGGACGGGTGAAGACCCTCCACCCCGTGGTCCACGCCGGGATCCTGGCTGACCGGTCCGACCCGACCCACGTGGAGGACCTCCGCGAGCGGGGCATCACGCCCATCGACCTGGTGGTGGGCAACCTCTACCCGTTCTCGTCGGATCCGGGCATCGAGCTGATCGACATCGGTGGGCCGACCATGGTCCGTGCGGCGGCCAAGAACCACGCCCACGTCGGGGTCGTCGTCGATCCGGGCGACTACGAGGGGCTGCTGGCAGAGCTCCGGGTCGACGGTTGGCTGGGAGATGCCACCCGCCGCCGCCTGGCCAGGGCGGCGTTCGCCCACACCGCGGCCTACGACGCGGCGATCGTGGCCTGGTTCGACGCCGATCCGGCCTCCGACCACGTCGACGATCCCCTCAAGCCGTCCATGCACCTGGCTCTGGACCGGGTGCAGGACCTCCGGTACGGCGAGAACCCCCACCAGGTGGGCGCCCGGTACCGGGCCATCGGGGCTACCGGGTGGTGGGACACCGCCGTGGTGCACGGTGGCAGGGCCATGTCGTACCTGAACCTGTTCGACACCGAGGCGGCGTGGCGGCTCGTGCAACTTCTCGGCGACGAGCCATGTGCGGTTGTCGTCAAGCACGCCAACCCGTGTGGGGCCGCTGCCGGCTCCGACATCGCCGAGGCCTACGTGGCTGCCCACGGCTGCGACCCGGTGTCGGCCTTCGGGGGGATCGTGGCCGTGAACCGTCCGGTCACCCTGGCCATGGCCGAGCCCCTGTCCGAGGTGTTCACCGAGGTGGTCGTGGCACCGGCCTACGAGCCGGACGCCCTGGCACACCTCCAGGCCCGGCAGAACCTCCGGATCCTGGAGGCCGGTGCGCCCAGCTGGCCCGAGCTCGACATCAGAGGGATAGACGGCGGCCTGTTGGTCCAGACCGCCGACCGGATCATCGCAGGGCCGTCCACGTGGCAGGTGGTCACCGACCGGGAACCCACCGAGGCCGAGTGGTCCGACCTGGAGTTCGCCTGGCGGGTGGCCGCACGGGTGAACTCCAACGCCATCGTGCTGGTGAAGGACCGGAGCGCCGTCGGGATCGGTGCCGGCCAGCAGAACCGCCGCGACGCCGGACGCATCGCCGCCGAGAAGGCGGCAGGTCGGGCCATCGGCGGCGCCTGCGCCAGTGACGCCTTCTTCCCCTTCCGGGACGGCCTAGACGCTGCAGCCGAGGCAGGCGCCACTGCGGTGGTCCAGCCGGGAGGGTCGCTGCGCGACGACGAGGTAATCGCCGCCGCCAACGCCCACGGCATGGCGATGGTGCTGACCGGTGAACGCCACTTCCGACACTGAGATCAGGGCCGTTCGGCAGCCTCCGCTGGCCCGATAGCGTCGCCCCCATGAGCGCACAACTCCTGGAAGGTGGGCCGGTCGCCGCGGCCGTCCTGGACGATGTCCGGGCCCGGGTGGACGCCCTCAAGGCCGTAGGCGTCACGCCAGGCCTGGGCACGATCCTCGTCGGCGACGATGGGGCCAGTACCGGCTACGTACGCAAGAAGCACGAGACCTGTGAGTCGGTGGGCCTCGCCTCCAGCCACATCCAGGTCCAGGCCGGTGACCCCCCGGCGGCCCTGGACGAGGCCGTGGCCTCGTTCAACGAGGACCCGTCGGTCCACGCGTACATCATCCAGCACCCGGTGGCCGAAGGCTT
>JAKURX010000241.1 GCA_022451505.1 Acidimicrobiales bacterium
GCTGGTCGAGCGGGAGTCAGTGCGGATCCTTCGCCGGCGGGGCGACCTGGTGATCGCCGAAACCGAACACGGCTTTGTGTGCGCCAACGCCGGGGTAGACCTGTCCAACGTGGAGGCCGGGCAGGCGGCGTTGCTGCCCGTCGACTCGGACCGTTCGGCCCGTCGGATCCGCGACGCCCTGGCCCACCGGTTCGGAGTGGACGTAGCCGTGGTGGTGAGCGACACCTTCGGACGACCCTGGCGCCGGGGCGTCACCGACGTTGCCATCGGCTGCGCCGGCCTGCGGCCGGTGGTCGACCTGAGGGGCACAACCGACGCCCTGGGCCGAGAACTGCAGGTGACCGAGGTGGCGGTGGTTGACGAGATCGCGGCGGCTGCCGAGTTGGTCATGGGCAAGGCGGCCGGGGTTCCGGTGGCCGTGGTGCGGGGCATCGACCCGGCGTGGTTCGGCGACGGGAGCGTGGTCGACGACGTGGTCCGGTCCCCCAACGAGGACCTGTTCCGCTAGCCGAGACAGGCCGTTAGGCGCTCCTGGCACCAAACTATCGGGACTGAAAACGGATGGGCTGGAGGCCCCGTTGGTTCTGACCGGTCCATCATCATTTCATTTCATATCGGGAGTACACGTGTGGGCTACTGAACGAAAAGGATGATCCGCAGCTCCCACCTTGATGCTCGATACGCAGCGTGTCGGTGTCGACCACCTCGATGAGGAACCGGTCGGTGGCACCAGACGGTCCGGTGGAGTCAGCGGTAAAGGCGTCGTAGCAGTAGACCCCCGACCCTGCTGTCACCTGAGCGAAGTCACGGTTCACGGTCCCGGTCGACTGCTTCTGGAAGATCCAGTAGCCAGGGTTGGCCAACATGGAAGCAACCGAGACGACTTGATGGTCACTGCGTACGTTGTCGTCCACAAGAGCCAAGTGGTCGAGCCACTTGCCACCAACCTCCACGGTGCTGTACCAGAAGCCCTTGGCTGCCCCGACCACGTCCTGGAATACCTTGCCGCAACCGATTCCCTCATCGGCCCGAATTCCACCAAATTCCATTCGTTGCGCGTAGAACTCGGTTCGTAGGTCGTCGACGAACCAGTCGAGGGCGCACTGGGACCGCAGAATGCCCTCTGGTTGGGCAGACGGGTCAATGGCGAAATGCAAGTCGCCGTCCCAGTCATATGCCCAGAAATCAAGTGCAGTATTCGGCGTGTCGAGTCCACCTAGCGTCCCGAGGAAATCACCGGCCGATACTGGAACGTCGATCTGTCTCCAACTGCACGAGTCGAACATGTAACCCTCGTAGCCGTACCTGTCACAGGCGTCCGGTACAGCCTCGGTGAGTGCAAGGAGTTCGGCCGAGATGGTCGACACGTGACCAAAGCGGATGGTGCCCCCAGCACAAACACTGATTTCAATCTTCCAGTCCGTGAAGGTCTGGCCAGTGGTGTCGCTCGTCGAGCTGGAGAGTTGGACGACTGTTCCTTGGGCCGGAGCAAGCAGATCGACGCTCGGTGAGATCTCCTCCTCGTAGCCGGGTAGCAGGAAGTAGACGTGGTCGGTGGTCTGGGTGTGGCTCGGTGGGTTGAGGTGGCCCAGGGGTACGACTCCCATGATCGATTGGCGGTCGATCGGCAGGGTTGTTAGAGCACCTTGGCAGGGCACGGTTGGCCCTGTGGTACTCGCGGCGATCGCCAAGAGCTCTTCGGCTTCCACCTGGCATTCGTCCCAGACCATGAAGAAGGAGGTTCCGTCACCGCCCAGACCTCCAATGAGCGGCAGTGCGCCGAGCAGGCCGTTCTCGACGACTAGTTGTTTCGAGGCATTCAACAGTTGCTGTTCGTTGCGAATCATGCAGTCACCGAGGTACGGCGCAGACCCCCAGTCGGAGTCGGCATTTGTGACGAACGCCTCGATTGCTGCCACGTATTGGGGATCGCTCTCGCTGGACCCGAGTGGCTCCGATACCGCGGTGGTAGTCGGAATCGACCCATGAGTTGTTGTTGGCGGCACAACCGTCGAAGCAGTCTCCTCCTGTGCCGGCTCGTCCAAGTCGCCTGAGGATCCCGCCTCAGTTGTCGCAGGCGCCTCAGTCGTAGCAGGCGCCTCAGTCGTAGCAGGCGCCTCAGTCGTAGCAGGCGCCTCAGTTGTCGCAG
>JAKURX010000242.1 GCA_022451505.1 Acidimicrobiales bacterium
TGCACCGACCAGGTTGGTGGTTTGGATGAGGTGCTCTGCGAGGTCGATCCGGACGTAGAACTCGTAGAAGGTCATGATCGTCCGCCAGGTGCCGGCTACTCCCTGTTCTGCAGTTTGTCCCTGAGCGTCGGTGGGCCGACGACCAGCAGCCTCGAGACCGCCCGACTCATGCCCACGTATAGCAGGTGCTCCTCCAGGTGGTCGTCTGTGGTCACCAGGATCACGGCGTCGCGCTCCAGGCCCTTCATGCGGTGGATCGTCTCGCAGACGATGTCGCCGCCGTGTCGATCCTCCCATGTTGTGCAGGCGAAGCCGCCGGGCAACTCCTCCCGGATCCGGTCCCTCAGGGCCGTGTGGCCGGTGAGCACGAGGATGTTCGCCGGGTCGATCTGTGACGACACTACCAGGTCCCCCAACAGCTCGCCCGCCTTCGCGACGACGTGCTCCGGCTGGCAGGCAACGAACTCGACAGGCTCGCCCTCTGGAGCACCCGGAGCGGCAGGTGAACCGCCGAGGGGCCGCAGGAACCTGGCAATCTCGTGGGTGTTGCGGCAGTTCATGGTGAGTTCCGCCCTGACCACTCCCGAATCGGAGTCGGGCATTACGAATCCCCTGTCGAATACGCCCTGCCCGGGGTCGGCGACCATCAATATCTTGCCCTGTCCACCATCGCCAAGCAGGTTTTCTAGAACCTCGAACCAGTGCGGGGCGAAGTCCTGAGCCTCGTCGATCAAGATCGTGTCAAAGCGATCGACCACGCTGTCGAGATGATTCTCGACATGGCGAAATGGTTCATAACGCCACCACTGCTCCCCTGCACCAGGCGGTATCTCCAGAGGCGGAAGCCCCTCTAGAGCCATCAGTGTTCGCTGCACGGGCCCAACGGTCAGAAGATCGTGCTCGGGCACATCCTCTCTCAGCGACTCCGCCATGGGCTCGTTGAAACATGTCAACAGCGTGCGTTCGCCGCGTCGTAGGGCCCGGTCGGCCCAGGCAAGCACCAGGCGGGTCTTGCCGCATCCGGCTGGTCCGGACACGACCACCCGACGATTCATGTCAAGGGTCGCCAGCGCCCTCGTCTGGTCGGCCGTGATCCGGTGGAGGGTCACCCGCGCCTGTCTGGCCTGCGCCTGAGGGTCCCAACGGAAGTTCACGCCCGGCCTGACGATCCCGATGACCGCCTCGATCTGGTCGTCGTCGAGTGGGCCGTTCTGGTAGTTGCCGACCATGAGGTCGTAGAGACGGTCCTCGGGGTCGGCAACGTCACCCATGAGCAGCAGGTGGTCACGGGTCACCTCAAGCGGCAGATCTCCCTCCAACTCGGTCAGGTCGGGGAGTGCTACAGCGTGCTGCACGTGTACATGCGGTAGCGCCGGCGATCTCTCCCTCAGTCGGTCGCGAAGAGCGTAGGCGGCGTCCTGTGCCTGCCTGGGAGGTGACGGCTCGACTATCTCACCCCTTCGGTACCACTCACCGTCCCGGATCTTGAACGGCCCACCCTTCACCTCCACGCCGACTATCCCCTGCCGACCGTTGATGAGAAGCACATCGACCTCATACGGCCGCCGTCCGGTTGCGACCCCCAACCTCGGGACGATCAGCCAGCTGTCCTTCAGCGCCGACTGGAACGCCCTCACCACCCGGCGTTCCGAGGGCGGCAGCCGGTCTAGCGGAATGTCCTCGGGTATCAGCAGGCCCATGGCCGGACACTATGGGGCCCAGCCGGACAGTGCCCGGGAGGTGTCCCCTCAATAGCCGCGGGCCCTGATGTGGGATCCATGGTCGGTCTTAACGATCTGAAGACCCGGAGCAAAGCGGTCCTTGACCCCCTGGACGTGGCTGATGACACCAACCGTGCGGCCACGGGGGTGCCGGCAGCAACCTGACGACTCTCTGGGCATCCGGTAGACACTGGCACCTGCTCTGCGGCCTTGTAGGCCCGGCCGCCAAGGCCGCGGTCATGACTGGCGCTGCTTCTTGGTGGCGATGATGTTTGCGAACATCCGGGCGGAGGTGGCCGCTGCCTCGACCTCGCCGAGGGACAGGTCACTGGCCAACGCCGACATAACGCGAGAGAACTTCACGCCCTACTCGGAGGCGTAGTCCTCAGCCGACATGGCGTGGCGCTCGTTCCGCAGTTCGGTGCG
>JAKURX010000243.1 GCA_022451505.1 Acidimicrobiales bacterium
CAGTGTCGTCTCGGTTGCGTTGGTCGGCCGTCGCAGGCCCCAGCGTGTGCTGGGCGTGTTGAGCCTCGGCTCGATGCTGCTGCTTTCTCTGCGTTGGCTGCTCGAGATCCGAGACGGCGATGTTCTCGTCTCGCAGATGGGTGCCTGGCCGGCACCTTTCGGTATCACCCTGGTGTTCGACAGCCTGTCCGGTCTGCTGATCTGTGCCGGCCTCGTCGTGGCCCTGGGTTGCTACGTCCATGGATTCTCCACCCTTAGCCCGGAGACGGAACGGCGCTACTTCCATCCGCTGGCCCAACTTCTGATGGTCGGCGTCAACCAGTGCTTCCTCACCGGTGACCTCTTCAACCTGTTCGTCGGCTTCGAGATCATGCTGATGGCGTCGTACGGGCTGCTGTCGATCGGCGGGTCGCGTCGGCAGATGGGACAGGCCTACAAGTACCTGGTGCTGAACCTGGTGGCCTCGACGGTTTTCGTCATCTCAGCCGGCCTGGTCTACGGGATGCTGGGCACTCTCAACCTTGCCGATCTGGCGCGCATCGTCAGTGGACGGGTCGCCTCGGGCGAAGGGCTCCCGACCGGCTTCGTCGCCGTGTCGGTCCTGCTGCTGTTCGTGTTCGGCGCCAAGGGTGCCATGTTCCCCCTGTGGTTCTGGCTACCCGACACCTACCACACCCCCCCAGTGGCGGTGGCCGCGCTGTTCAGTGGCCTGCTGACCAAAGTCGGCGTTTACGCCGTGGCTCGCACTTTCCCCTTGGTCTTCGCGGTCGGTGAGGCCCGCGACGTCGTGATACCCCTGCTGGTTGTCTCGGCCGGAGTCACCATGTTTCTCGGGGTACTCGGCGCGGTCTCCCAACACAACGTGAGACGGATCCTCGCTATCCACGTGATCAGCCAGGTCGGCTACATGGTGTTCGGCCTTTCGATGATGACGACGGCGGGTCTGGCCGGAGCGCTGTACTACATGGTCCAGCACATGGTGGTGAAGAGTTCACTGTTCCTGTGCTGCGGAGTGATGGAACGACACACCGGGTCTGACGACCTCGACAAGGTTGGTGGTCTGCTCAGGCGCGACACATTCCTCGGTGTGTCGTTTTTCGTTGCTGCGATGAGCCTGGTTGGCCTACCCCCGCTGAGCGGATTCTTCGGGAAACTGGTCCTCATCCGCGAGGGCTGGGGAATCCACTGGTGGCTCTCGGTGATTGCCCTCCTGACCGGCGCCCTGACGTTGGTGTCCATGCTGAAGGTCTGGACGACCGGCTTCTGGCTGCCGCCCGGATCGGAGACGTCGACCCCGACCGGTGAGCCAGGCGGCCTCCGGGGTGCCTACGTCGGCATCGGCTTCCTCGTAATCACCTCACTGTTCATCGGACTGGCGGCGGAGCCGATCTACCACATCGCCTTCCACGCCGGCGAGCAGCTCACCGACCCGACCGTCTACATCGAGGCGGTCGACCCGCACGGGCTGGTGGCGTCCCTAGGTGGTTCAGGATGAGTTGGCGGCTGGGCTTCAACGTCGGCGCGGCTGGCCTCTACGTGGTGTGGGCCGACCAGCGAACCTGGTTCGGGGTACTTGCCGGCCTCGTCGTCGGGTTCGCCCTCGTCGCCGTGTATGACCTCACCACCGGACGTCTCAACTACGCCCTTCGTCTGATACGGCTGGTTCGGTTCGGCGCCTACTTCCTCGGCATCCTCGTACGGGCCAACCTCCAGATCGCCTGGGAAATCCTGACGCCGGGCTTCGACCAGAAGCCACGCATCCTCCGCTACCCCGTGGCCCACCTCAACCCGGTCCAAACCACGGTGCTGGCTAACGCCATCACGCTCACCCCAGGCACCCTGGTGGTGGATGTGACCCATGACGGAGGCCTCCTGTACGTGCACTGCATGTACGCCGAGGACCGTGAGGTGGCCATCGCCGGTCTCCGGAAGCTGGACCAACGCCTCCAGAGGGAGGTGTTCTCATGACCTCGGTGGTCGAGGTCATGGTCGACGTGGGGATCCTCGGCCTAGCGGTGGGGATGCTGCTCGCGTTGTAGGGGATGGTTATGGGGCCGGACCTGGCCGAGCGGGCTATTGCCGGCGTCATCCTGTATCTGCTCGTCGTGGGCCTCGTCGTGCTACTGGCCGTCGACCAGC
>JAKURX010000244.1 GCA_022451505.1 Acidimicrobiales bacterium
ATTAGACGAAACTCACTGCGTAGATGGCGACCCGCAGGGCACACACCCCGAAGGCCAACATCGTCCAGCGGACCCCCACCAGGCCACGCAGGTCGTCGCCGTCGAGTCGGAGTATGGCGGCGGCCAGGACCACCAGCAGCATCCACGGGACCACCGTCGGTAGGTCGGCCTCCCAGAACCCCAGCTGCCGGAACCAGCCCTGGAAGTAGAAGCGGTACTCCGTGATCCAGGTGTCGACAGCGGTCCAGAGGAAGCCCGGCAGGTCACTCAGGAGCCGATCCAGTTGGACGTCGGGCTGGAAGTGGATCTCCTGGACCCTCATGGTGATGGTGGCGGCCTGATAGTTCTCAGAGGAGTTGGCCACCGTCGTCACAAGGCCGAGGAGGAGTGCACCGCCGGCGACCAGGGCCGCCCGGATCCTGCCAGCCGTCCGGTCCAGGATCGCCGAGGCTGGGAACAGCGCCAGCACGAGGAAGTAGGGCGGCTTGGCGAGGGCGAGCATCAGGCACGACGCGAGGAGAACCCGGATCGGCAGTTGTTCGCCCGCCTCGACCCGCGTCCACGTGGCGACTGCCAGCAGCACGGCGGCAACGGTCAGGCCGTCCGGCGAGACGGAGGAAGCCAGGGCCAGGTTCAGCGGCAGGGTGGCTGCCACCACCAACGACCACCGGAAGGCAGCGGCGGTCGACACCGCCCACCAGGCGATCCCGAGGTAGGCGGCCAGTGAGGCCAGGCGCCCTGCCAAGAGGACAACCAGACCAGGAGCGTCCGCCCTCACCGGAACGAACGCCCCGATGGTCGCCGGAAGGTACCCCAGTGGCGTCGAGGCGCTGGTGGGGCGGGTGTCGACGAACACCGTCCGTCCATCGGGTCGATGTTGGAGCAGTGCCCGCACCGACGTGGGCGTCCAGGGCGCCCTCCCGGCTTGGTGGTCGAGGATTATCTGCCCCGTGGCCTCCCGGTGGACGGAGGGGATCACCGAGCCGATTCCATCCGCTGTCGACACCGGCTCAAGGTTCCCCTGTGCCATATCGACCACCCTGGCGAAGTGCGTGAACTCGTCGTAACCGGTCCAGGCCGGCGATAGCAGGGCGATCAGGAGGCCGAGCGGCAGCCCGACAGCGAGGAGGAGGCGCTGCGGCGTCACCGGGCCAGAGTACCGACGCCACCCGGTCGGCCACCGGGACGGGCCCGACCCGGGCGGAAACCGGACCCGGGATTAGGTTCGCCCGATGGCCGGCCCCGACGTCCTCATGGTCCACGGATTCGGGACCTCCTTCGCCACCACCTGGCTCGGAAACGGCTGGGTGGACCTGCTGGGCGATGCCGGCAGGTCGGTCATCGGGGTGGACCTGCTGGGCCACGGCGAGGCCGAGAAGCCGGTCGACCCCGAGGCCTACCGGGACCTCGAAGACCGGATCCTGGCTCGGCTCCCGCTCGATCCGGTCGACGCCGTCGGCTTCTCCGCCGGTGCGATGGCCATCCTCTGGCTGGCCGCCCACCACCCCGACCGGTTCCGGCGGATCGTGGTGGCCGGGGTGGGTCGCAACCTCTTCGTGCCGGACCGGGAGCGTGGTGCCGCCATCGTCGAGGCCGTCCGGACCGGGGCGGCAGGCGATCCCGAACTCCGCTACTTCGCAGACCTACCGGAGGACGGGGGTGCGGACAGGGCGGCGCTGACGGCCTTCCTGCAACGACCGGACCGTCGGATCTTCACCGTAGGACTACTGGCCGGGATCACCGTTCCGGTACAGGTGGTGCTGGGAGACCAGGACTTCGCGGGGCCTGGGGACCCCCTCGTGGCGGCACTCCCCGACGCCACCCAGGTCATCCTGCGGGGGGTGGACCACTTCGCCACCCCGCGTGACTTCGGCTTCATCGATGCGGCCCTCGGATTTCTGGACGCACGCCCCTTCTGACCAGTGGTGGCGCAGCGTGCGTGGCGTCACGGTGGCCCGAACCGTCCCAGAGCGGCGTGGCGAAGGGCCCGGAACCTGGAACTGCCCGTGTGGTAGGGGCTCCTTACCTCCGGGCGCCACCACCCCACCGTCGACTCGACAGCGACCACGGCTGCGCGGAACACGGCGTTGTACCAGCCGAAGTGGGTTGCCAGCAGC
>JAKURX010000245.1 GCA_022451505.1 Acidimicrobiales bacterium
AGCGCGGTTCGCTCTGACTGGCTGACCGCGTCGGTCAGGCTGGGGCTTGCTCCTCGAGCACGATGCAGGCCGAGTTGATGCAGTAGCGATCACCGGTAGGTGCCGGGCCGTCGGGAAACACGTGGCCGAGGTGGGCACCGCACGTGCCGCAAGTGGTCTCGGTCCGGACCATGCCGTGGCTGGTGTCGGCCCGGGCGTCGACCCGAGCGCCTTCGGCCGGGGCCGTGAAGCTCGGCCAGCCGCACCCGGAGTCAAACTTGGCAGTGCTGTCGAACACCACGGTGTCGCACGCCGCGCAGCGGTAGGTCCCGGTTCGCTTCTCGTCCCAGTAGGTGCCGGTGAAGGCCCGTTCGGTTCCGGCCTCCTGGGTACAACGCCAGGCCATCGGGTCCAGGCGCTCGCGGAGGTCAGGGTTTCGTTCGGCGTGGGCGGTCCGCTTCTCTTCGGGGGTGAGCTGGTCATCCATGGCCTCCGACGGTAGTTCCCGTGCCATCCATGGCCGATTCGGAGGAAGGTACTTGCATCGAACGCCTGTTCGCAATTACGCTGTTGTCATTCGTTCCGGACCCGTTGTCACAGGCCTTTTCTAGAGTCGCCGACGACAACTCCGACAGACATCCAGAAACCTGACCAGGACCACGAGGGTCCGGAGAGAACGGAGCAACCAACATGCCGAAGCACGGCAGGACGATGAGCGGTGGCGACCTTGAGGCGGGGGCCGAGCGCACCAAGGCCCTCGACATGGCCCTGGGCCAGATCGAGAAGCAGTTCGGAGCCGGTGCCGTCATGAAGATGGGCGACAAGGGCTCCATGTCCATCGAGACGGTGCCCACCGGAGCCCTGGCGCTGGACCTGGCGCTAGGCATCGGTGGCATCCCGCGGGGGAGGGTCGTTGAGATCTTCGGGCCGGAGGGCTCGGGCAAGACCACCCTGGCCACCCACGTTGTTGCCGAGGCACAGCGCAACGGCGGCATCTGCGCATACATCGACGCCGAGCACGCAATGGATCCGACCTACGCCCGGGCCATCGGCGTGGACGTCGACGAACTCCTAATCTCCCAGCCCGACACCGGTGAGCAGGCCCTCGAGATCGCCGACATGCTCATACGCTCCGGAGCGCTCGACGTGGTGGTAATCGACTCCGTAGCTGCCCTCACCCCACGCGCCGAGATCGAGGGCGAGATGGGCGACGCACACGTGGGCCTGCAGGCCCGCCTCATGTCCCAGGCTCTACGCAAACTCACCTCCAACCTCAACAAGTCCCAGACGATCCTCATCTTCATCAACCAGCTGCGGGAAAAGATCGGTGTGATGTTCGGATCACCGGAGACCACGCCCGGTGGTCGAGCGCTGAAGTTCTACTCCTCGGTCCGTCTGGACATCCGCCGGATCGAGGCCATCAAGGACGGCCTCGAGGTGGTGGGGAACCGCACCCGGGTCAAGGTCGTCAAGAACAAGTGTGCCCCGCCGTTCCGCCAGGCCGAGTTCGACATCATGTACGGGCGCGGCATCAGCCGGGAGGGTTCCGTGGTGGATCTCGGGGTGGACCTGGGCATCGTCAAGAAGTCAGGGGCCTGGTACACGTACGAAGGTGAACAGCTCGGCCAGGGCAGGGAGAACGCCAAGAAGTTCTTGGTCGAGAACCCCGAGGTCATGGTCGAGATCACCGACCGGGTTTGGCGGGAGGTCCAGCCTGTCGAGGAGCCTGAGGCCGAGCCGGAGGCTCCGACCGAGGTTCAAGCGGTGGGCGACGAGTTCACCGAGGCTGACGACCTTCCCATCTCCCTGGAGGACTGACGGGGGTTCCCTCCTCCCGCCCCTCCGGGGGTTCAGTGCTCGGTCCCGGCCTGCCCCTACGGGGGCGTCGGGGCCGTAGCCTCTGAGCCGTGGAGAGGACCTACGCGGTACGCACCTACGGGTGCCAGATGAACGAGCACGACAGCGAGCGCATCGCCGGCCTGCTCGAGGCTGACGGCCTAGTTCCGGCGTCCACCGAGGACGAAGCCGACGTGATCGTCCTCAACACCTGCTGTATCCGAGAGAACGCCGACAACAAGCTCTACGGCGCCCTGGGCCACCTGAAGGCGCTCAAGGACGCCCGCCCAGACGTCCAGTT
>JAKURX010000246.1 GCA_022451505.1 Acidimicrobiales bacterium
CCCACCCGGGTTAGTTGCGCCATGGCCATCTCCTCAGCCTCCTGACGGTCGCGACCCCGGACCTTGCGCTGGGCCAGAGTGATGTTCTGACACACGGTGAGGTGCGGGAACAGGTTGAACTGTTGAAAGACCATGCCCACCTCGGCTCGGATCCCGTCGATGTCGGTGGACGAGTCGGTGAGGTCTGCACCGTCGACCACCACCGTGCCCTCGGTGGGGATCTCCAGAAGGTTGATACAACGCAGCACGGTGGACTTGCCGGACCCGCTCGGTCCGACGATCACCACCACTTCCCCTTCGGCGACGTCAAGGTCGACGTCACGCACCGCGTGGATGGTGCGGTCAAAGGTTTTGGAGAGACCGCGGACCGAGATCATCTCACCGGCCACCCTTCCGATCCCTGGTCATCCGGCGTTCCAGCACCCCGAGCAGCAGGCTCAGGACCAGCACCAGTACCAGGTAGATGAAGACCGACACGAAGTAGGCCTCCCGGAACTTGAAGCTGCTCGCCGCGAACTGTCGGCCCCGCTGGGTGATCTCGAGCACGCCGAGGACTGACAGCAGCGACGTGTCCTTGAGGACGGCGATGAAGTCGTTGCCGAGCGGCGGGATGATGGCCCGCATGGCCTGGGGGAGGACCACGGAGTTCATGGTCTGACGTCGGCTCAACCCGAGCGACCGGCCCGCCTCGACCTGGCCGGGGGGGATGGACTGGATGCCGCCCCGGAAGATCTCGGCCATGTAGGCCCCGTAGATCAGAGCCAGGGTGATGACGGCCCGCCATTGGAACGAGAGTCTGAACTCCCAACCGAACCAAGCGTCGAGACGTCCGTTGAGAGCGTCGGTGGCCTGAGGGACGATGATAAGGGCAAAGGTGAAGATGAGGGGCAGGATGGGTATGCCGCGGACGAACTCCACGTAAGTCCGAGCCAGGTTGCGGGACACCACGTTGCGGGACAACTGGCCCATGCCGAAGATCAATCCGATGACCAGGGCGATGCCAAACGCCTCGAACGTCGCCTCGATGGTGATTCGCAATCCGGGCCAGATGCGGGTCCAGGCCAGCTCGTAATCGTCGTCGGTGATGATCTTGAAGGTCATCCAGATGAGGACCGTCAGGATCACCGCTCCCCACCAGGGGAAGGTGTCCCACCACGGGCGTTGGTCGCTGAGCCGATGAGGCCGACCCATCCGGGGACGGTGACCGTACCCGGGGGTGGACCCGGAGCCTGGCGTTGTCGTCTGGTTCACGCCAACCCTCCGGCCTCGCTCGACGGTGCCGGGCGACCCTACTTGGTGGTCCGGACGCCGACCCCGTTTCGGGTGGGGACCAGTCGGGGACAGCCGGGATCGGGATGGCCGGTAGCCTCCGCCCGATGGACCGCCACCGCTACGTGGCCGACGCCGTGGTCACCTGCGACGCGACCGACGCCGTCTACACGCCCGGGGTGGTCGAGGTAGTCGACGATCGGATCGCCTGGGTCGGCCCGGTGGACGGAGAAGCGGTTGTCGACGGCTCGACCACTGTCCACCATCTGGGTGGCCTGTTGATGCCCGGTTTGGTCAACTCCCACTGCCACACCCCGATGACCCTGGTACGGGGGGCCGGCGACGGCCTGCCCCTCGACCGGTGGTTGAGGGAGGCCATGTGGCCCCGGGAAGGGCGGATGACAGCCGAAGACGTGTGGTGGGGGATGACCCTCGGCTCGGCGGAGATGCTCAGAGCAGGGGTGACGACCAGTTGTGAGATGTACCTGTTTGAGGAGGCTCTGGTCGAAGCGGTAACCGCGTCGGGGGCTCGCCTGGTTATGACCCCCGGGGTCTTGTCGGCTCTCCACGCGGATAGCCACGGTCAGGGCAGCGACCGCATGGCCACCCTTGCGGAATTCCATGCCCGGCCCCACGACCCGGCGGGCCGGATCACCGTGGGGATTGCCCCGCATTCGGCCTACGACCTGGGGGTCGCCGCGTGCTCCGAGCTGGCCGACCTGGCCCGGTCGCTCGAGGTGGTCCTGCACCTGCATGTAGCCGAGACCAAGATGGAGAGTGCGGTACTGGAGGCCGAACACGGGGCGAGCATCGTAAGGATCCTGGCCGAACACGGGGTCTTCGG
>JAKURX010000247.1 GCA_022451505.1 Acidimicrobiales bacterium
AGGAACGCCGACGAGTCCGGTGGGCGGGCCATCGAGGGTGTGGGAACCGGCCAGTACCTCTGACTGGCCGCGGTCCCGGCCACCCCGAGGGAAGCACCACTAGGGTCCGGCGATGGCCGTCCCCAAGACCCTGGGCATCGAGACCGAGTACGGCATTGTCCACCGAGGGGTCGCCGACCCGAACCCGATCAGCGCCTCGTCGCTGCTCATCAACGCCTACCTGAGCCGCCGGGCCGATCCGGGGAGCGGACCCGGTGCACCGCGAGTGGGGTGGGACTTCGTGGATGAGTCACCGTCTGTGGACGTTCGCGGCTTCACGCCCCTGGACGCCCTGGCGCCCGAGATCGAAACCCACCTTGTCAACGCCGTGCTCACCAACGGCGCTCGTTACTACGTCGACCACGCCCACCCCGAGTTGTCCACCCCGGAGTGCGCCGACGCCCTCACGGTGGTCCTACAGGATCGAGCGGCGGAGATGATCCTCATCGAGTCCATGGAGGCGGCTAACGAGGTGCTTCCAGAGGGCCAGGAACTGGTCGTCTACAAGAACAACTCCGACGGCAAGGGCAACAGCTACGGGTGCCACGAGAACTACCTGATGGACCGGGCGACTCCGTTCGGCCGGATCGTGCAACACGCCACCACCCACTTCGTGACCCGGCAGATATTCACCGGAGCGGGGAAGGTGGGCTGCGAGTTGCCCTTCCGGGACCGGAGCCACGTGCCATATCAGGTGACCCAGCGGGCCGACTTCTTCGAGGAGGAGGTGGGCCTGGAGACCACCCTGAAGCGGCCCATCATCAATACCCGAGACGAGCCCCACGCCGACCCGCTCCGGTACCGCCGACTGCACGTCATCGTGGGCGACGCCAACCTGTGCGAGGTGGCCACCTTCCTGAAGGTGGGGACCACGGCCATCATCCTGGCCATGGTGGAGGACGACTTCCTGGATGGAACGGTGGCCCTCCGGGACCCCGTCCGGGCCATGCAGGCCGTGTCATGGGACGTCAATCTGACCGGCCTGGTGACCCTGACCGACAACCGGACGGCCACCGCCCTCGAACTCCAATGGGGCCTACTCGAGGCGGCCCAGAAGTACCTCCGGGAGCAGGGAACCGACGCCGTAGGCGGACCTGTGGCCGACGAAGTGGTGGAGCGCTGGGAGAACGTCCTAGCCGGTCTGGAGTCAGATCCCCGGTCGCTGGTTGGCCAGTTGGACTGGATCACCAAGCGCCAGGTAATGGATGGCTTCCGCGAGCGGCACGGGCTGTCGACAGCCGACCTGAAGCTGGCCGCTCTGGACCTCCAGTACCACGACCTCCGACCCAACCGGTCGCTCTTCGCCCGCATGGGAGCCGAGACCCTGGTCGACGCCGACAAGGTGCGTTGGGCCATGGATAACCCACCGGACGACACGCGGGCCTATTTCCGGGGGCAGTGTCTGAAGCGGTGGCCGGACCGGATCGTGGCCGCCAACTGGGACTCGATGGTGTTCGACGTCGGTGGCGAGGCCCTCCGCCGAGTGCCGATGATGGAGCCCACCCGTGGCACGGTGGACCATGTCGGTACGCTCCTCGACACCTGTGAGACGGTGGAGGAGTTACTCGACCGCCTAACCGGTTGAGGGGCACGGAGGACACGGAAATGACCGAACGGGAACAGCGACAGCGGGAAACCTCGGACCGTGAGGAGGACGCGGGCGCTGAGCCAGTCGCTCCTGCCTCCACCGAACGGAGCGAGCGCCTGAAAGGGGAGCTGGACGACCTCCTGGACGAGATCGACGAGGTCCTGGAGACGAACGCCGAGGAGTTCGTGAAGAGTTACATCCAGAAGGGTGGCGAGTAGGCCAACCCGGTGGGCGGGTTAGCCTCCGGGCCGTGACGCTTCCCCTCTTCACCCCCAACGACGATCCGGGACCCAGTTTCGTCGGCCTGCTTGGTCGGCTCGGCGTAGGTACCCCGGACCTGCCCGACCGCGTCGACCCAGCGCTGGTCACCCACGGGACCACCGTGGTGGCTGTTCGGTACGTCGACGGCGTCGTCATGGCCGGTGACCGGCGGGCGACGTCGGGGAACTTCATCAGCCACCGGACAATCGAGAA
>JAKURX010000248.1 GCA_022451505.1 Acidimicrobiales bacterium
CAGGAGGAAGTGCTGGATGTCGCGGAAGTACACGTTGGCCGCGCTGATCATCAGGGCCAGGCCGACGGTGAACAGCAGCTGCAGGAGCATGAGGACAAGCACGATGGGTAGCCACTGGAAGGCAATGTGGCCCTCAATGGCTGCTATGAGCACCAGTAGTACGGCCATCTCCACGACCAGGGTGGTGAAGCGGGCCAGGACCGCCGAGGTCGGCAGCACCCAGCGGGGGAAGTAGATCTTGGTGATCAGCGACGAGTTGGCGGTGATCGACCGGTTGGCCTCGGTGAGGCTGGTTACGTGGAACTGCCAGGGCAGAAGGGTGACGAGTAGGAACACTGCGTAGGAGTCGAGGCCGCTGGGGTCGCCGACGCTGGGTTTTATGCGCAGGAACACTGAAAAGACCGCCGAGTAGACCACCACAGCGACCAGCGGATTGAGCACCGACCAACTCCAGCCGAGCACCGACCGCTTGTATTTGGAGCGCAGGTCGCGCAATGTCAGGTTGATCAGCAGGTCAGGTTGGAGAAGGCCCCCCCAGTCGTTACGAGTCCGCGGGATCGGCACCGGGCGAGCCTACCGGCCACCTGCCAGGGGCTCCCGGCGCCCAGGGCGCCCCGGGGTGCGGGGTCGCCGGTGGTGCCGCTGCTCCTACGCTGGTCGGGATCCCACTATGAGCGGCACCACCCAACCTTCCACCACGGCCTACGGGTTCTACCTGCGCCTGTGGCACGCCGGCTTCCGCTGGCTCTACGTCGTCGACGCGCTGGGCGTTTTTTCGGTTCTGGTGGTCGTGATGGCGACCCGGTTCGGCATGGATTGGCCGGAGCCCGCGGCCAGCTGGACGGGGATTGTGGTGGCCACCGTCCTGGTCCAGGTGGTGTTTTACTTCGGAGGCCTCTACGAGAAGCAGGTGAGGCTTGGTCAGCGGATGTGGTTCTCCCGGGTCGCCGGACTGACCTTTGTTGGTCTGGCGGTCAGCGCCGTGCTGGTGCTGCCTACCGGCCGTTATCCGGTACCGCGGGCCAACCTGCCGGCCGTCGGGGTGTTGGTGGCTTTCTTCGCTACTGGTAGCCGGGAGTTGTCGCGTCGTCTGCGAGCTGGGCGGTTCGGGCCGCCGAGGGTATTGCTGGTGGGCAGCGACGAGCAGACCTTGCTGGCTGCCGAACACCTCGACGAGAGCGACCGGGACGCCGTGGTGGCCGCCCGGGTGGTCGACGGGGACGAAGTGTTGGCCGACGTGGACCGGCACAGGGCTACCGACGTGGTGTTTGTAGATGACGTGGTGGTCGAGGACCTATTCCCCGAACCGGCGGGCACTCTGGACGCCCGGGGGGTCGGGGCGTACCTCCGGGTCACGGCGACCAGCGCGCTGATGGGGCTGCGGGAGGTACGGGAGATCGGTGGCATGCCCTATGTGGCCCTCCGGTCGCAGGCCCTACGTCCCGACCAGGTGCGGTTGAAGCGGCTGGTGGAACTGGTGGTGGTAGTGGCCGTCTCGCCTTTGGTTCTGGTCATGACGATGCTGGTGGCCGGATGGCTGCGGGTGGTGGCCGGGACTGGTGTGGTGTTGCGCCAGCGTCGGGTGGGACGGGGCGGACGGCCGTTCACACTGGTGAAGTTTCGGACTATGGCCGCTGACGCCGAGAACGATGGGGGGGCGCGCCTCGCCGATCGGGATGACCAGCGCGTGTTGCGGGGGTGCGGTTGGCTGCGTAGCACCCGGCTCGACGAACTGCCCCAGTTCTGGAACGTAGTCAGGGGCGAGATGTCGCTAGTCGGGCCCCGACCCGAGCGGCCTGAGCTTGTCGCCCAGTTTGAGGCGGCGATCCCGGGCTACGGGCGGCGCCATGAGATCGCCCCGGGGATCACCGGTCTGGCCCAGACCCGGTCCGGCTACCACACCGACCCGGCCTACAAGTTGGGCCATGACCTGCAGTACCTGATGTCTTGGTCGCCGATCTTGGACGTGCAGATCCTGGCCCGGACGGTGCTGGTCATGGTACGACGGCGGTCGTGACCGGTCCGGCGGTGGCGGTGGTCGTCCCGGCCCGGGATGCCGAGGCCACTCTGGCCGACGCGGTGGCCTCCGCGCTGGCCCAA
>JAKURX010000249.1 GCA_022451505.1 Acidimicrobiales bacterium
CCACCGGACCGGAGTCGATATCGCTGCCCTTGGCCCACCGCGTGGCGCGGCGTCTGGCGGCCGGCGGCCTGGTTGGAGCATCCTGGTATTGGCGGGCCGCCCGGCTTCTGGCCACCGTGCCTCACGCCGGTGTGGTCGTCCTGTCTGATGGCACCCCGATAGTCCATGACCCGACCGACTGGACCTGCCGGATGTCCTACGAGGGCACCTATGAGAGGGAGATCCTCAGGCTGCTGCCGGAGTTGCTCGGTGCTGGCGACGCGGTGGTCGACGTCGGATCGAACGTGGGCATCCTCAGCGCCAGGGCGGCACTACTTGTCGGGGAGTCGGGTCGGGTGGTGGCCGTCGAACCGTCGCCCCGGTGTCTGGAGGATCTCCGACGGGTCGTCGACGGGATGTCGAACGTCACCATCGTGGAGGCTGCGCTCGGTCCGGAGCGCGGGACCGTTCGCCTGACGGGCTGGGACAACCCCGACCACCGCGGCCTGGGTACGGCAGTCGACGGTCACCGCGCGGGCATCGAGGAGAACTGGTACGAGGGGACGGCGGCGGTGGTTCCGCAGCTTCGGCTGGCGGACGTTCTGGACGAGCACCTCCCAGGAAGGGAGGTAGCCCTGCTCAAGGTCGATGTGGAGGGCTACGAGCCGGCGGTTCTGGCCGGCGCCCCGTCGCTGTTCGACGAGGGTCGGGTTCGTGCGGCGATTCTGGAGGTGACGCCGGATGTCGATGCCGGCTGGGCGGGCGACCTGATCGCAGCGGCCGACCGGTACGACGCCTTCGCCATTGGTGAACGAGGTCGGGTTGTCCGACGTACCGACCTGCTACGGGTAGCGCCGGCCGAAGCCGTTAGCCGGTCCACTCAGTGGAACCTTCTGCTCAGGCGACGGTGACCATCATTTGGAGTGGGTCACCAGGAGTATGGAATTCGGGCGTCGTCCTGTGGTCGTAGTTCAGCATCGTGCGGATCGTGCGGAAGGTCGGCGCAGTTCGCGATCAACGCCGGTTGCGGACTTAGGCAGCAGAAGCCGTACCAGAGGCCTGCAGGGATCCTGAGGCGCCTGTAGTGGTCTGGGCGACCGAGTTCGACCATGTAGACCGTTCCGCGGGTGGGAGAGTCCTCGCGATCGTCCCAGATGGCGAAGCGGACGCGCCCGATCGGAACCGTGAGGTTCTGGGTCTGTTGACGGTGGCGCTTCCAGGCCTTGACGGCACCGGGCACCATCTCGGAGAAGTAGCTCTCGCCGAACTTCGTGAACTCCGGGGCATCGCATCGGAAGTGATGTAGTACCGCTCCCCGTTCGTCGATGATCTGTCGGAGTTCGGTCAGCAGGACCCCGTCAATCGTCGGGTCGGCGGTCATGGGGTGGCCCAGGCGAGGCCGGCGGATCGGGCGAGGCGCGTGTAGTGCTCGATCTGGTCCGTGGTGAACTGGTGGAGGTCTGCGTCGCGCTCATGCCAGGTCCGATACCAGTCGATGGTCAGGCTCACGGTCTCGGGAAACTGGAGGACGGCCCTCCAGTCGAGTCGATGGAGCGCCTTGTCACATGAGAGCTTGAGAAGGGCTGCCTCCCGACCGGCCTGATCGGCTGCGGCGATCTCCCAGTCGGCCCCCGGCCAACGTCCGGCCATGGATTCGAGGAGATCGGCAACCGTCTTGTCCTGCTGGTCGCCGGGCCCGAAATTGAACGCCTCACCGTCCAGGCTCGGGTCAGAGAGCATGCGGGCACCTAGCCAGAGGTAGCCGCTCAGCGGCTCTAGGACATGCTGCCACGGGCGAGTGGCTCGAGGGCTGCGAACAATCACAGGTAGGTCATTTGACCAGGCCCGGACGCAGTCGGGCACGATCCGGTCCTCCGCCCAGTCCCCGCCGCCGATGACGTTGCCAGACCGGGTGGTCGCGATCCGGGTAGGCGCTTTGCGGAGGAAGGATTGGTGGTACTAGTGGGCCACCAATTCGGCGCAGCTCTTTGAGCCGCTGTAAGGGTCGTGGCCCCCGAGATGGTCTGTCTCCCGGTATCCCCATTTCCGCTCCTCGTTCCGGTAGGCCTTGTCGCTGGTGACCAGGACTGCAGATTCGATCCAGGGTCGTT
>JAKURX010000025.1 GCA_022451505.1 Acidimicrobiales bacterium
GTTCTGGGCGGTGACCACGCCCTGATACCTGGCGGTAAGGGAGCCAACCAGGCTGTGGCGGCGGCTCGCCTCGGTGGCTCGGTGTCCTTCGTGGGACGGGTGGGAGACGACGATGCTGGGGAGACGCTGCGCTCCTCGCTGGAGGCCGACGGCGTGGACACAACCCACCTGCGGACCGACTCGGAGGCACCCAGCGGGATCGCCCTGATCGGCGTGGACGCCGACGGTGACAACGCCATCGTGGTCAGCCCGGGGGCCAACGCCCGGGTGGGCCCTGAGGACGTGCAGGCTGCCAAGGCGACCATCGCCGGAGCAGCAGTCGTCCTCCTGCAGCTGGAGGTACCGACCGGAGCAGTGGTCTCCGCTGCCCGGGCGGCCACCGGCACGGTGGTCTTGAATCCTGCACCCGCCATGCCCCTACCCGACGGACTGCTGGACCGGGTCGACGTGTTGGTACCCAACGCTCTGGAGCTGGCCCAGCTGGCCGACGCCCAACCGGACGCCGCTGTCGACGCCCTGGTAGCCATGGCCCGCAGCCTCCCCACGGCCACCGTCGTAGTGACCCGGGGAGCCCGGGGGGCGCTCCTGGTTACGCCCGACGACTACAGGGAGGTCGCCGCGCCATCTGTCCGGGTCGTAGACACGACCGGGGCCGGCGACTCGTTCTGCGGTGCGCTGGCCGAGGCCCTGGCCCGGGACGCCGCCCTCCTCGAAGCCGTGGAGCGAGCCGTCATAGCTGGAGCGGTCACGGCCACCCGGCACGGCGCCCAACCAGCGATGCCCACGGTGGCCGACATGGTCGCTGTTCCAAGCACCTGAGCGGGCACACTCCCCCTGTGACCACCACGGCGTCCGGCCGGCCCCGGATCATCTTGGACTGCGATCCCGGCGTGGACGACGCCATGGCGGTGATCGCCGCCGCCCGGTGGGCCGACCTGGTGGCCATCACCACGGTGGCCGGCAACGTGCCCCTGGAGCACACGACGGCCAACGCCTGTCGCCTTCGGGAACTCCTCGGCCTCGACGTGGAGGTCCACGCCGGAGCCGACCAGCCGCTGGTGGGACTCCAGGAGTTCGCCCGACACGTTCACGGCGAGACCGGACTGGGCGACGTCGTGCTCCCCGAGCCGGAGCGGGGACCCGACTCGGACGGGGCGGTGGAGTTCCTGGTCGAGGCCACGCGCGCCGAGGAGGGATTGCACCTGGTTCCCGTGGGCCCCCTTACCAACGTGGCTTTGGCGCTCCGGGCCGACCCCGGGCTAGCCGACCGGGTGGCGTCACTAACCCTGATGGGCGGAAGCGCCCAGGGAGTGGGCAACGTCACTCCGGTTGCCGAGTTCAACGTTTGGGCCGACCCGGAGGCCGCCGACGAAGTCTTCCGGTCCGGAGCGCCGCTGACCATGCTGGGCCTGAACCTCACCCACCAGGTCCGCATGGGGCGGGTCCAAGCCGACGAGTGCCGGGCCCTAGACACCCCGGTGGCCGGCGCCATGGCCGGGCTGCTGGAGTTCTACGCCGTCTTCCACCTGGCCGCCGAGGAGGTGGCCGACGGTCCGGTCCATGACCCGTGCGCCGTGCTGGCCGTTACCCACCCCGACCTGTTCCGGATGGAGGACCGGCCGGTCCACGTCGAACTTTCCGGTACCCACACCAGGGGCATGACCCTGGTCGACGAACGGGGCCCCCAAGCCGACACCCCCGCTAACTGCCGGGTGGCCTACAGCGTCGCCTCCGATGCGGTCGTCGACCTCATCATGCAGGCGGTGCGGGAAGCCTGACTGGGTCGTCCGAAGGGTCAGCCCTTCGGGGTGTGCACCCCTACACGCCACCGCCCCTCGACGGGCAACGGGCACAGCAGCGAGGTGGCCTCCAGGATTAGGACGGCCACCGCCTCGCCATCGAAACCGGCGGCCGGAGCCCCGGTCCTTTCCCACACCAGGCCCCGTTTTGGATGGTCCTGGCGGAGTTCCCAGCCCGCCGGGGTAGCCACCCCAGCCTCCTTTAGATGGTCTCCAGCGCCCCGCCCGGCACCGTGGTCGATACCCACCGACGCCGGCTGACGGCCAGTGGCGGCCACCAGTGTGCCGACCGGCACCTGGGATCCCCGGGCCGAGAACCAGCTGAAAAGACCTGACACGTCGCTGCGCAGGCTGTCGTCGACGTCCGGCTCGACGTTCAGCCAGGAGCCGGGACGGTCGGCTACCTCGACCAGGGCATTGACCAGGTCACCACGGTCGTCAGCGGCGACCAGGAAGTTCTCGCTGTCGAAACTCGCCACGGTGCCAACGCTAGCCACGCCGGGCCGGCGTCCCGACCGGACGGAACTCGCCGGTACGTTGGCGCCATGGCCGACCGGCGACCTACCCCAGCCTTGCGGATCGCCGCCCTGGTGAAGCAGATCCCGAAGTTCGAGGAGATGCGCCTCGGACCGGACGGCCGCCTGGTTCGCGACGGCATGGAGCTACACCTGAACGACTACTGCCGCCGGGCCGTCCGGGCCGGATGCGACCTGGCTACCGAAACCGGGGGGTCCTGCACGGCACTGACCCTGGGCCCCCCTTCGGCCGACACCGTGCTGCGGGAGGCCATCCTCTGTGGCTGCGAGGCAGGACTCCACGTCTCCGACCCGGCGTTCGCCGGCAGCGACACCCTGGCTACCTCCCGAGCCCTGGCCGCCGCCCTGGAAGCGCACGGTCCATGGGACCTAGTGCTCTGCGGGCGCAACTCGGTAGACGCCGACACCGGTCAGGTCCCGGCCCAGGTGGCCGAGATCCTCGAGCTCCCCCTCCTGACCGGGGCCCGCGAGCTCCGCCTGGACGGCGACACGGTGCACGCCCTGCTAGAACACGACGACGAGTGGGTCCGAGTCGAGGTCGACCTCCCGGCCGTGGTCTCCTGCGCCGAGCGGCTCTGTGAACCGTGCAAGGTCAAGGAACCGGAAGCCTGGGCCACCGTGAACGGGAACCTCGTCACGGTGATTGGGGCCGCCGCCCTGGGCGACGGCCCGTGGGGAGCTGACGGCAGCCCGACCACGGTGGGGCCGGTCCGGGTGCTGGAGGTAGACCGGGCCGGCGAACGGCTGAACGGGACTGGGCCGGAACAGGTGGACCGGGTGCTCCGGGTGCTGGACGACCGGGGAGCCTTCGACCGGACGACTGTCGGGACGACCAGCGAGGTGGCCCGCCCGGAGGGTGCCGGCGATGGCGGTGAGGTGGTGGTTCTGGGCGAGCCAGACCGCCTGTCCCAGACCGGAGAGCTGCTGGGAACGGCGGCCCGCCTGGCCGCCGAGATCGGCGGACGGGCCGCGCTGGCCGTCGACACGGTGGTCGACTGGGAGAAGCTCAGCAGCCAGGGGGCCGACAAGGTCCTCAGGCACCGTGGCGTGACCGCGGCCGAGGATGTGGCCCACTTGCTGGCTGACCGGTTCGCCGACCAGCCTCCGTGGGCCGTGCTGGCCCCCAGCACGGCGTGGGGGCGAGAGGCGGCGGCCCGCCTCGCTGTCCGCCTGGGTGCCGGCCTGACCGGCGACGCCGTCGGCCTGGAGGTCCGCGACGGCCGACTGGTGGCCCTCAAGCCGGCATTTGGCGGTCGGCTGGTCGCCGAGGTGACCTGCACCTCCCCCATCCAGATGGCCACTGTCCGACCCGGATCCCTCCCCGGGCACCGTCCCCGCCCCACGGCACCCTTCGCCGCTGACCACCTGGCGTCCACCGGGACCTCTCGGGTCCGGATCCTTGAACAGCGGCGGGACGACGACCGGGACCTGCTGGCCCATGCCGAGGTGGTTGTGGGCGTCGGCCAGGGCGTCGACCCGGCCGACCTAGCCGAGGTCGAAGCCCATGCGGCGACCCTTGGTGCCGAGCTGTGCGCCACCCGCAAGGTCACCGATGCCGGGTGGATGCCCCGGGCCCGCCAGGTCGGGATCACCGGCCACTCCATCGCCCCCCGCCTGTACATAGCTGTCGGTATCTCGGGACGGTTCAACCACACGATCGGCGTCCGGGGCGCAGGAACCATCGTGGGAATCAACCCCGACCCCGAATGCGAGTTGTGGTCCTGGTGTGACGTCGGCCTGGTGGCTGACTGGCGGGACGGCCTGGCCGCCCTGGTCCCCGTGCTGGCCGAGCGGCTCTCCTCCCGGCTGTCCTGACGGTTTGGGTAGGCGGGTGGCCAGTCAGTCCGGGCGGTCCACCCCGGCGGCCCGAAGGGCGTCAGCGTCCACCCACTCCAGACTCAGGATGTGGGTGGCGGCCAGCAGGACCGGCGGGGCCGCGCCCGCCTCGTGGGCCTCCTGCCACCGCGACGCGCACATGCACCACCGGTCGCCGGGCTGCAGGCCATCGAACCCGGGGCGTGGGGTGGACAGGTCATTGCCAGCCCGGGCTGAGAAGTCCAGGAACTCGGCGGTGACCAGGGCGCACACGGTATGCACCCCGAGGTCGTCGGCGCCCGTGTTGCAACACCCGTCCCGATAGAAGCCGGTCAGGGGGTCAAACCCGCATTCCTGGAGTTCGGTGCCCAGCACGTTGACGGCCATCAGCTGTCCTCCTCGTCGAGCAGATCCTCAAGCAGTTCCCCAACCAGGGTCCGGATCTCGTCGCGCACACCGCGCACCATCTCCACCCCCTGGCCGGCCGGGTCCTCCAACTGCCAGTCCAGGCGTCGGGTCCCCGGGTAGACGGGACACTCGTCGCCACAGCCCATGGACACCACGACGTCCACGTCACGCACCATGGCCTCGGTCCACAGCTGGGGCCGGTTGGACGAGATGTCGACGCCCGCTTCAGCCATAGCTTCCACGGCCGTCGGGTTCACCGCCTCGTTGGGGGCCGAACCGGCCGACAGCACCCGGATCCGGTCACCGGCCAGGTGTCGCAGCCAGCCAGCACCCATCTGGGACCGGCCGGCATTGTGGACGCACAGGAACAGGACCCCAGGCGGACGGCGCATGGCGCTGAAGGTATCCGGCCCCAGGGAGGGGTCCTGCTACACGCAGGTACCCGTCGGTCCTCAGACCCGGGCGTTCTTGAGTTTCTTGACCATCCGGGCCCGTGCCCCGGCGTCCAACTCCACCTTGCGGAGGCGTACGGCACCCGGCGTGACCTCCACGCACTCGTCGTCGGCGATGTACTCGAGGGCCTGTTCGAGGGAGAGCCTCCGGGGAGGGGTCAGACGGACCGTGTCGTCCGAGGCGGCGGCCCGGACGTTGGTGAGTTTCTTCTCCCGACAGATGTTGACGTCCATGTCCTCGGCCCGGGGGTTCTCGCCGACAATCATCCCGCCGTAAACCTCCTCGGTCGGCCCTACGAACAGGGTGGTTCGATCTTGGAGGCCGGTAATGGCGTACGGCGTGGCGACACCTAGGCGGTCGGCGACCACGCTTCCGCACTGGCGGGTCCGGAGCTCTCCCATCCACGGCTCCCAGCCTTCAAATACGTGGTGGAGCAAGCCAGTGCCCCGGGTCTCGGTTAGGAACTCGGTCCGGAAGCCGATGAGGGCCCGGGCGGCCACCACGTAGTCGAGGCGCACCCACCCGGTGCCGTGATTGGTCATATCCTCCATCCGGGCCTTGCGCTCGCCGAGGAGTTGGGTGACCGCCCCCACGTGCTCCTCGGGAACGTCGACAGATAGGCGCTCGGTCGGCTCGTGCAGAGTGCCGTCGAATTCACGGAGCAGAACCTCGGGCTTGCCCACCGTCAACTCGAAGCCCTCACGGCGCATGGTCTCAACGAGCACGGCCAGCTGCAGTTCACCCCGCCCCTGGACCTCCCACGTGTCGGGACGTTCGGTGGGCAGGACCCGCAGTGACACGTTGCCAATCAACTCGGTGTCCAGGCGGGCCTTAACCTGGCGGGCGGTCAGTTTGTCGCCGGTCGCCCCAGCCACCGGTGAGGTGTTCACGCCGATGGCCATGGAAAGGGTGGGTTCGTCGACGGTGATGACGGGCAGCGGACGGGGATCCTCGGGGTCGGCCAGCGTCTCGCCGATGGTGACATCATCGATTCCCGACACGTAGACGATCTCGCCCGGTCCCGCCTCCTCGACGTCGACCTGACCGAGTGCCTCGGTAACCGTGATGGTGGCGACGCGGGCCGGCTGGACCGAACCATCGGTCCGACACCAGGCCACCGGCGCGCCTCGCCGCAGGGTTCCGCTGTCGATCCGGCAGACGGCGATACGGCCGATGTAGGGAGAGGCTTCCAGGTTGGTGACGTGGACCCGCAGCGGGGCATCCTCGTCGTAGACAGGAGGAGGTACGTGGTCGAGGACCACATCGAAGAAGGGCGCCAGGTCGGTTCCGTCCCGGTCGGGGTCCAGGGTGGCCGTTCCGGCCCGGGCGTCGGTGTAGACGATCGGGAACTCGATCTGGTCCTCGGTGGCGCCCAGGTCGAGGAATAGTTCGTAGGTCTCGTCCACCACCTCGGCCAGGCGGGCGTCGGGACGGTCGACCTTGTTGATGACCAGCACGATGGCCAGGCCGGCCTCCAACGCCTTGCGGAGGACGAAACGGGTCTGCGGTCGGGGCCCCTCGGCAGAGTCGACCAGCAGGATGACCCCGTCAACCATGTTCAGAGCCCGTTCGACCTCTCCGCCGAAGTCGGCGTGTCCAGGGGTGTCCACGATGTTGACCTTTACGTCGCCCCGGTGAACCGCCGTGTTCTTGGCCAAGATGGTGATCCCCTTCTCCCGCTCTAGGTCCATGGAGTCCATAACCCGGTCGACCACCTCCTCGTTCGCTCGGAAGGCTCCGGACTGGCGCAGGAGGCCGTCGACGAGGGTCGTCTTGCCGTGGTCGACGTGGGCGATGACGGCGACGTTGCGGAGGTCGGAACGGGTGGCCACGGGAAAACGCTACGGCGGGCCGGGGCCCCCGGGGTGGAGGTGTGACCGATGAGCACTGGCCTTCTCGGCGTTACCGGAACGCTCAGGAGCTCCGACCGGATGCAACGAGGAGGACTAGGCGTACGAATCCCGCCCCGATCAGCCTCGCCCGGAGAGCCCGTCAACAGCCGGACGTCAGGATTCCTCGACCCGGATGGTCAGCGTCGACGTCCGGTTTCCAGGCGCCGGCGGGGCGGCTCACCGCCCTTACGGGAGATGGCCGTGCCTAGATCGTCGACGGCCTCGTCCAGCAGCGGCCAGGTCTTGTAGGCCGGGCCTGCGGAACCCAGCATGGCCAGGCGTTCCACGGCATCGGCCACCAGCAGCGGGTGCGGGGCCCGTCCGTCCTGCTCGTCAACCTCAGACCGGGTGGCGGCCGCCCAGAGCACTAGGTCGGTGGCCACCGGAATCTGTACGGCGACCAGCGGGGCCACGCCGTGGGACTTGCGCCCCGCGAACACCTGGACCATCCGGGGGCGGGTCCGTCGCCAGGTCTCGAGGTGCCCGGACAGGGCCCGCGGTGGCACCCCTAGGCGCTCAGCCAGGTCCTTCAGGCCGCCGTCAGGGAGGACAAAGCCCACCTGTTCCGGTCGGGCCGTGGCCTCGTCGACCAGATGGGCCCATAGGGTCCGCTGCTGGCGGCTCTTCAGGGGGTCGGAACGTCGAAGGCCGGGAGCCCGGGAGCACCCGGCGGCGATGCCTCGCATGATCGACCGGGGAACGAGGGCGTCGGGGCTCTTGCCGGTCGCCTCCCGGATGGCCTCGAAGTGGGCCGCGTGGGCCTGGAACGGCGCTGGCGTACTCATGGGGAAAACGGTACCGCCGATAACGCCGTCGTCCGGGCAGGGTGGGTCGGACACACATCACAAGTCCGGTGATAAAGGAAGCCCTCCTACCGGGCGCCGTCTTCTCGGAGCTGGTCACAGGAATCGTCGCAACAAGAACTGAGCCGATGCCGGTTGAGAGCAACAAGACGGTATCCGATTCGACAGACCGCGGAGAAAGGTGGCACTCGAGCGATAGCCGCCACCGTTCTCCAGGGCCCTCCGATGAAGCCAAGGACGCGAACTACAGCGTCGGCTCCTGCCGCCTTTCGACCACCAGGCTCCACGATCCAGACTGACGACTTGAGATCCGTTTGGCTGAGACCAACCGCCTTCGCATCAATCGACAGCGCCGGCACGAAGGAAACTTGCTCACCCACGTGGGCCCTGGCCCATCCGACGAACCGGAGACAAAGCGCGCACTGACCATCGAAGATCACTGTTGGTTCGTCAATACCCAAGGCGAGCGAAGTCACAGAGTTGAGCGTCTCCTATAACCCAGATGACCAACGTTTCCGCTGGTCACCGTGGTGGGCCGTGAGGGACTCGAACCCCCGACCCCCTGCGCGTCATGCAGGTGCTCTAGCCAACTGAGCTAACGGCCCCGGAGCGGATCAGCGTAGCGGTGGCCCCCGATGCGCACACCCGGCGCATGGGCGGCGGGGTTCCGGTTAGCGGTCGCCGAGCGACCAGCGACCGCGGTCCAACAAGGCACCGCCGAGGAGCAGCACGCCACCAATGGCCACCACCGGCAGGCCCGACCCGATCGATCGGTCCAAGCTGGACGCGGCGTCGACGGCCCGGATGTCGGAGATCTCTATGCCGGTGACGGCTAGCAACACTCCCCCAGCGACTAGGAGGACCAGTTTGTGGACCAGGCCCCGTTGGCCGACCCACAGGGCGCCGGCCACCACGGCGGCCACCAACCCGGTAACCAGCACCACTACGGCGTCTAGCGCCACATCCCAGCCGATGAGGCGCTCCACGGTGCCGTCCGGGTGGTCGACCACGATCCACGGGAGGAAGGTCCCCATGATGGCCAGCACCACCCCGATGGTGGACGCCATGGCGGCTAGGCCGTTACCGGCCGGTCGTTCCCGGCGGCGCGGCTCCTCCTCGGCTCCCGGTGGCGTCACCGGTGGTTCGTCACCCGGGTGGACGGCTTTGATGCCGAACGGCGGGGTGTGGGGCAGCGTCGCCTCCCCTGCTTCATCTGCCGGTCCGATTTCCGGTCCCTCGCTGGTCATGGGGTTCCCCCGTTGCTCATCGGCCGCCCCGACCCGCTGTTGCGGGTCGCCCGATTCGTCGAGCACCGGGCGGGATTTGAACCCGCGGCTTTACGGCTTTGCAGGCCGTTCCCTTGGTCCGCTCGGGCACCGGTGCATCGCTCCCACCCGGGGCGGAAGCGGGGCCAATCGTATCGGCGGCCCCGTCTCGCCCATTCCCTGGTTCGGGCCACCGACGGACGACCGATCGGCCGAATCAACCGTCCTTCTCCTCGACCAGCTTGACTGTGCAGGTGCCCTGGGCCAGGGCGGCTAGGCGCCCGTCGTTTTCAACCTGGATGGTGACCACAGCCGATCGTCGGGTCATGGACTGGATCTCCGCCACAGCCCGGCAAGTACCACCGCTAACTGGCCGCAGGTAATTGACCTTGAACTCCGTGGTGGCCGCCCACGAACCAGGCGGCATGACCGGGTAGAGCACCAATCCGAGGCAGTGGTCGCACAGGGCGGCCAGACAACCGCCGTGCATGTTCCCGATGAAGGTGAGGTGGTCGTCGAGCACCTCGAACTCGACGACGAGCCGACCGGCCGCCAATTCCACGACCTGAAGCCCCAGGAAGCCGTCGATGCCGGAATCGGAACGGTGGCCCAGGAGGTGGTCAATGAACTTCGGGTGGAGGACCTCGAGGTCGGGTGCGGTCACGGGGAAGCCTCCAAGAATGCGGCGGGCAACAGTCCGTCGGGCGGCCGTGGGGCCGCACCGTCGGGTCGGTGCGTACGCTACGCACCCTCGGGGGGCCAAGACATGACCGTTATGCGAACGGCAATCCAGCTAACTGCCGAAGGTGGCGCCTGGCCCGATCTCGTGACCTACGTAACCGAGGCCGAGCGGCTAGGGGTGGACCACTGCTGGGTGGCCGAGGCGTGGGGTGGTGACGCCGCCACGCCGATCGCCGCCCTGGCTCAGCACACCGACCGGATGACGTTTGGCTCCGGTGTCTTCCAGGTGGGGGCGCGATCAGCTGCCAATACGGCGATGACCGCTCTCACCCTGCAGCGCATCACCGACGGTCGGTTCTCCCTGGGCCTTGGTGCCTCCGGGCCACAGGTGATCGAAGGCCTCCACGGCGTCCCGTTCGCCCGTCCACTGACCCGAATGCGGGAAACGATCGAGGTGGTCCGCATGGCCGAAGCCGGCGAGAAGCTGATTCTGGACGGCGCCCAGGTCCGACTGCCCCTACCGGGCGGCGAGGGGAAGGCCCTGAGGCTGTCGCTCCTTCCCGGCGACATTCCATTGGCCGTCTACATCGCCTCCCTGTCTCCGCGGATGCTGGCCCTGACCGGCGAGGTCGCAGACGGTTGGCTAGGCACCAGCTTCGTCCCGGAGGGGGCACAGCCGTCGATGGACGCCTTAGCCGAGGGAGCGGCCCGGTCCGGGCGGACGCTGGCCGATCTTGACCTGTGTCAGGGCGCCGAGGTGGCATTCGCCAGGGGCGACGACGACCTCGCCGAGATGGTCGCGGCCCGCAAGCCTGGCCTGGCATTCAGCCTCGGCGGAATGGGATCCGCAGACACAAACTTCTACAACGCGGCCTACGCCCGGCAGGGCTTCGCCAAGGAGGCCGCTGAGTCTCAGGCCCTGTGGCTAGCTGGTCGACGAGACGCTGCAGCTGCCTCAATCCCCGACGCCATGGTCCTGGCCACCACCCTCATAGGCAACGAGTCCCAGGTCGCCGACCGCCTTGCCCTCTGGCGTGACGTGGGGATCTCCCACATCCGTCTCTACCCGGCTGGCGACACCCTGGACGAGCGGCTGGCCACCTTGGGCCGGGCCCTGGACCTCGTCCGAGGGCTGGGATCGTCGCAGCCCGCAGACGGCCCGTAGGGTCCCACCATGAGCGATCCCGAGTACGCCCCCAGCCCCTGGGAACCGGTCGCTGACCACGTGGAGCGCTATCTGGCCACCGATGGTAAGGACGGCTTCGATTTCAACGGGGCCCAGTGCATCATCCTGACCACCACCGGTCGGAAGTCCGGGAAGTTGCGCCGAACCCCGCTGATCCGGGTCCACGACGGGAGCGACTACCTGGTCGTGGCCTCCATGGGTGGCGCCCCGAACCATCCGGTCTGGTACCTGAACCTGCAGGCCAACCCCGAGGTCACCATCCAGGACCGGGCCGAGGTACACCACCTGGTGGCCCGCACGGCCCCACCGGAGGAGAAGGCCGAGCGGTGGCCAGCGGCCATTGCCGCCTGGCCGGACTACGCCAACTACCAGATCCGGACCGACCGGGACATCCCGTTGGTGGTCTGCGAGCCCTGCTGAACCGCCGACCGGCGGACCGTCTCAACTCCGGCGGGAGTCGATAACGCCGGTGTCGAACCCGGCCAGGTGCAACCCACCGTGGAAACGGGCGTGCTCGACCTTGAGGCAGCGGTCCATGACGAGGTCCAGGCCGGCGTCGAGCACCGTCCGGGCAGCCTCAGGACTCCACAAGCCAAACTGCGTCCAGAAGAGGCGTGCCCCAACGGCCACCGCCTCGTCGGCCACCGCCGGGACGTCCTCCAGTCGACGGAACACGTCAACGCAATCGGGCACGACCGGCAGGTCGGCCAGCGAGGGAACGCACGGCCGGCCCAGGACCTCGTCGACCGTCGGGTTCACGAAGTGGACCTCGAAGTCGGTGCCTAGGAGGTAAGTGGCGACGAAGTTGGAGGGGCGGGCAGGGTTGGCTGACACCCCGACCATGGCCACCGTTCGGATACCGGCCAGCAGGCGCCGTCGCTCAGCGGCCGACGGCGGGCTCCACCCGTCGATGCCGGGTTGTGGACCAGTCACGCCCCGTCTCCCAATGCCTGGTCTAGGTCCCACAGGATGTCGTCGAGGTCCTCCAGCCCGACAGAGAGACGGACCATGTCGGGGCCCACGCCGCCGGCCGCCAGGGCCTCGTCGGAGAGCTGCTGGTGGGTAGTGGACGCTGGGTGGATAACCAGCGTCCGGGCGTCGCCCACATTGGCCAGGTGACTGATCAGCTGCAGTCGCTCGATGAACGCCGCCCCAGCCTCCCGACCACCGACAACTCCGAAGGTGAACACGGCACCCGGACCCTTAGGCATGTAACGGTCGGCCAGGTCCCGGTAGGGCGAGGCGTCCAGGCCGGCGTAGGCCACCCAGCCAACGGCCGTGTGAGCGTCCAGAAAGCCGGCCACCGCCTGGGCGTTGGCCACGTGCTCTTCCATCCGCTGGGGCAGGGTCTCCAGCCCCTGGAGCAAAAGGAACGCGTTGAACGGCGACAGCGAGGCACCCACGTCACGCAACTGCTCGGCTCGGAGCTTCGTGCAGAAGGCCAGCTCGCCAAAGTTCTCCCAGAACCGAAGGCCGTTGTAGCCGGCGTTGGGCTCGGTCATCTGCGGGAACCGGCCACTCCCCCAGTCGAAACGGCCCGACTCCACGACCACCCCGCCGATCGAGGTGCCGTGGCCTCCGATGAACTTGGTGGCCGAGTGCACGACGATGTCGGCGCCATGTTCCATAGGGCGGCAGAGGTAGGGGGTGGCGAACGTGGCGTCCACTACCAGGGGCAGATCGTCGGCGTGGGCGACGTCGGCCAGAGCCTCCAGGTCGGCCACCGCCCCGGACGGGTTGCCGATGACCTCTGTATACAAGAACCGTGTCCGGTCGTCGACGGCCGCCGCAAAAGCCTGCGGATCGTCACCATCCACGAAACGGGCCTCGATTCCGAAGCGGCCGAGCGTGTTGTCGAACATGTTGTAGGTGCCGCCGTACAGGGAGGACGACGTCACGAAGTTGGTGCCCTGCTCGGCTAGGGCCGCGGCGGTCAGGAACTCGGCCGCCTGGCCGGACGCCGTGGCCACGGCCCCGATACCCCCCTCCAAGCTGGCCATCCGTTCCTCGAAAGCGGCCGTGGTGGGGTTAGAGATCCGGGTGTAAATGGTCCCGTACTTCTGGAGGGCAAATAGGTCAGCGGCGTCGGCCACATCGTCGAACACGAAACTGGTCGACTGGTAGATAGGGACAGCCCGAGCACCGGTCGTCGGGTCGGGTTGCCCCCCAGCGTGGAGGGCCCGGGTGCGAAATCCCCACGGACGGTCGCTCATGACGGCGGAGTGTAGGAGGCGTCTGGTCAGGTGTCCCGACCGTCACCAGTGGCGATCGGTCGGTCCGAGGCGCTCCACTGCGACCAGGAGCCGACGAAGAGGCGTCCGCGCCCCAATCCGGCGTGCTCCATGGCCAGTAGATCGTGGCAGGCACTCACCCCGGAACCGCAGTAGGCGACGACCTCGGCGGCGTCAACCACCCCGAGGGCCCGGTAACGGTTGGCCAGGGCTTCAGGGGCCAGGAACCAACCGTCGACCAGGTTGGCGGCAAACGGCGCATTGACAGCCCCCGGAACGTGTCCAGCCCGGGGGTCCACCGGCTCGACATCTCCCCGGTAACGCTCAGGGGCTCGGGCGTCGAGCAGGACGTCGGCCACGGCCGCCGTCCCGATGTCCACGAAGGCACCATCGGGCCACGGCCGGACCGGGACCTCGACGGGCGCCCGGACCGATGGTTGGACCTCCAGGGGGCCGTCCCAGCCTTCGATGCCGCCGTCCAGGAGAGCCGCCGGCTGGCCGAGGATCCGCAGCATCCAGACCAGCCTCCCTGCGCTCATCCCCCCGGCGTCGTCGTAGGCCACGACCGGGTCGTCGGGCCCAACGCCCAGTGACCCGAGGGACCGGGCGAGGTCGTCGGGGTCGGGCAGCGGGTGGCGTCCCACCTCCGGGCCCGGCTTAGCCGTCAGGTGCTCCTCAAGGTCGACGAACACGGCCCCCGGAAGGTGCCCGGTGTCGTAGGCGTCCCGACCGGAGCGTCCGTCCAGGTACCACCGGACGTCGCAGAAGATCGGGCCGTCCGCCCCAGAGGCAAGGGACGTGGTGTCGACGATCGGTCCGAAACCCACGGTCGGAGCCTCCCACATCTCCCCAAAGGTAAGACATACAGTAACTTTGCCCTCTGTCCCTTACTCTTCTAGGCTTGGGCCATGTTGCAGCGGCTACTCGCCCCTCCCCTCCCATCCCGCCTGGACCCCGGCTCCGAGGCGTTCGAACAGAACCGGGCCGACATGCTCGAACATCTGGTAGCTATCGACGACCTGCTGGACGAGGCCGAAGCCGGCGGCGGCCCGGAATCCACGGCCCGCCTGCGATCCCGGAACAAAATGCCCATCCGAGAACGCATCAGCCACGTACTGGACCCCGACAGCCCCTTCCTAGAGATCAGCCCGCTGGCCGGCTACGACTCCTCCTACGCCATCGGCGGCGGCTTCGTGGTCGGGATTGGCGTCATCGCCGGAGTGGAGTGCGTGGTGGTCGGCAACGACCCCACGGTGCTGGGCGGCGCCATGACCCCGTACATGGCCAAGAAGTGGATGCGGGCCCTAGAAATCGCCCGCCACAACCGAATGCCCTACGTCAGCTTCGTGGAATCGGCCGGAGCCGACCTGCGGGTCCAGACCAACGAGGGCGGCACCGGGAACCGTCGCCGGGCCCGACTCGAGCACTTCGCCGAGACAGGCCGGTTCTTCTACGAAATGATTGAGCTCTCCAAGCTGGGGATTCCCACGGTTTGCGTCGTGTTCGGCTCGTCGACAGCAGGCGGCGCCTACCAGCCCGGCATGTCCGACTACACGATCTTCATCAGGGACCAGTCCAAGGTCTTCCTGGCCGGCCCACCGCTGGTCAAGATGGCCACCGGCGAGGACGCCGACGACGAGTCCCTAGGCGGCGGTGAACTCCACGCCGAACGGTCCGGCCTGGCCGACTACCTGGCCGAAGACGAGATGGACGCCCTGCGCATGTGCCGTGAGGTCGTCTCGCACCTCGACTGGCGCAAGGCCGGCCCCCCGCCGTCCTACGTGGCCGACGAACCGGTGCACAATCCCGAGGGCCTCATGGGCATGGTCAGCAGAGACCTCAAACAACCGGTCGACGTGAAGGAGATCATCGGCCGGGTAGTCGACGGCTCTCGGTTCGAGGAGTTCAAGCCCCGCTACGGGCCGACCATGATCTGCGGCTTCGCCACCCTCCACGGCTACCCGATCGGGATCCTGGGCAACAACGGGGTGATCCACCCGGATGCCGCCGAAAAGGCCGCCCACTTCATCCAACTCTGCAACCGCCAGAACACCCCGATGGTCTTCCTCCAGAACATCACCGGCTTCATGGTGGGAAAGGACGCTGAGGAGGCCGGGATCATCAAGAAGGGATCCCAGATGATTAACGCCCTCACGAACTCCACCGTCCCCCACCTGACGGTCATCATCGGCGCCTCCTACGGCGCCGGCACCTACGCCATGTCGGGACGGGCCTACGAGAACCGGTTCACCTTCCTCTGGCCTATGGCCAAGATCGCCGTCATGGGCCCGAAGCAGATTGCCGGTGTGATGTCCATCGTGCGACGAGGTCGGGCCGCCCGGAAGGGCCTCGAGTTCGACGAGGAGGCCGACGCCGAGATCGTCCGCCAGGTCGAAGCCGCCCAGGAAAAGGGATCGCTCGCCCTGGAGGCAACCGGAAGCATCAGCGACGACGGGATTATCGACCCCAGGGACACCCGGTCGGTTCTCGGTCTTTGCCTCTCAGTAGTGAGGACAGCACCGGTGGAAGGGGCGGAGAAGTACGGGGTGTTCCGGCTGTGAACACCCCCCTGCAGTCTGTTCTGGTCGCCAACCGGGGCGAGATCGCCCGCCGGATCTTCCGCACGGCCCGCTCCATGGGCCTGCGGACTGTGGCCGTGTTCGCCGACGCCGACGCCGACGCCCCGTTCGTAGCCGACGCCGACGAGGCCGTCCGACTACCCGGCGGGTACCTGGACGGTGACGCGGTGGTCGCCGCTGCGCTGGCCACCGGATCGGACGCCGTGCACCCGGGATACGGGTTCCTGGCCGAGAACTCCGACTTCGCGGCCGCCGTCGAGGGGGCCGGTCTGACCTGGGTCGGTCCGTCCCCGTCGGTGATCTCCACCATGGGCGACAAACTGGCCGCCAAGGAGGCGGCAGCCGCCGCTGGGGTCCCCATCCTGCCGTCGTCGAGCGACCCCACCGACGACTCTCCAGTGAACTACCCGCTGCTGGTAAAAGCGACGGCCGGGGGCGGTGGTAAGGGCATGCGCCTGGTCGAGAAGCCCGCCGACCTGGCCGAGGCGGTGGCCACCGCGCGACGGGAGGCGGCGACGGCGTTCGGCGACGACCGGGTGTTCCTGGAACGCTACGTGGGCCGGTCCCGTCACGTCGAGGTGCAAGTCCTCGGAGACGCCCACGGCGACCTGGTCCACCTCGGACTCCGAGAGTGTTCGATCCAGCGTCGACACCAGAAGGTCGTCGAGGAGTCCCCGCCGGCCAGACCCAACCCCGACCGCGACAGGGCCATGGCCGCCGCCGCTGTCAACCTGGCCCGGGACATCGGCTACCGGTCGGCTGGGACCGTTGAGTTCCTAGTCGACGATGACAGCGGAGAGTTCTTCTTTCTCGAGGTCAACACCCGCCTCCAGGTCGAGCACCCGGTCACCGAGGAGGTCACCGGCATCGACTTGGTCCGGGAACAGTTGCGGGTGGCGGCCGGTGAGCCTCTTGGCTACGGGCAGGACGACGTCGTCGTGACCGGCCACGCCATCGAGGCTCGGCTCTACGCCGAAGACCCGTCGGCCGGCTTCCTTCCGGCCACCGGCATCCTGACCGCCTGGCGACCGGCCGACGAGCCGGCCGTTCGCTGGGACTCTGGGGTGGAGGAGGGCGACCAGGTCGGGGTCGACTTCGACCCGATGCTGGCCAAGGTGGTGGCCCACGGCTCGACACGCAGCGACGCCGCTGGGCGCCTGGCCCTGGCCCTGGAACGCATGCCCCTGGGGGGAGTCACCACTAACCGTGACTTCCTGGTGGCCACCCTGCGCCACGAGGCCTTCCTGGCTGGAGACACCACGACAGACTTCATCGAACGCCACGCACCAGCCACCAACGGCATGACGGAACCAGCCACTCTGCGGGACCTAGCCATCTCAGCTGCCCTCTGGCTGCAGGGACGGAACCGGGATGGGGCCCGGGTGCTGGGGGCCATCCCCAGCGGTTGGCGCAACGCCCGGATGCCCGACCAGCAGGTGGTGCTGACCCACCGTGACGCCAGCCATGACGTGCGGTACCGAGCCCGGAGGGACGGATCCTTCACGGTAGACGGCGACCGCCACGCCCTCGTCCACCGGTGGTCCCCCGAGGATCTGGACGTCGAGGTGGACGGCCTCCGCCGCACCATCCGGGTCACGGCCGCCGGCGACCGGATCCACCTCACCGCAGTGGGCACCACAACCACCTTCGGCCTAGTGCCCCGCTTCCCGGTTCCCGAGCTCGAAGCCCCGACCGGCGGCCTGCTGGCCCCCATGCCCGGCCGGGTCCTCGACGTCCGGACGACGGTCGGAGACATGGTGGCCGCCGGCCAAACCCTCCTGGTCCTGGAGGCCATGAAGATGGAGCACCATATGACCGCCCCGTTTAACGGGACGGTCACCGAGGTCCATGTGGCGACCGACGATCAGGTGGAGAACGGAACCGTCCTGATGGTGGTCGCCCCGGCCGACGGCGAGCAGGATGGCTGACATGGCAGACCCGGTCCGTATCGCCAACTGCTCGGGCTTCTACGGCGACCGCCTCTCGGCGGCCCGCGAGATGGTCGACGACGGCCCGATCGACGTGTTGACCGGAGACTGGCTGGCCGAGCTCACCATGCTGATCCTGGCCCGGACCCGGGCCAAGCGACCGGGCGGCGGATTTGCACGCAGCTTCGTGACCCAGATGGAACACGTCATGGGCACCTGCCTGGACCGGGGCATCCGGGTGGTTACCAACGCCGGCGGCCTCGACCCAGACGGTTGCGCCGAGGCGGTGGCCGAGGTGGCCGACCGCCTGGGCCTGTCCCCCACCATCGCCCACGTGGCCGGGGACGACCTGCTGCCCCGCCTGGCCGAACTGGAGGCCGCCGGGGCCGGGGTGGTGGACCTGGAAACCGGCGAACCCCTGGGAGACCCGGACCGTTTCGTAAGCGCCAACGCCTACCTGGGCTGCTGGGGCATCGTCGACGCCCTAGACCGCGGAGCCGACATCGTGGTTACTGGACGTACCACCGACGCCGCCGTCGTCTGCGGCCCGGCGGCCTGGCACCACGGCTGGGCCCGCGACGACTGGGATGCCCTGGCCGGTGCCGTGGTGGCCGGCCACGTCATCGAGTGCGGAACCCAGGCCACGGGCGGCAACTACTCCTTCTTCACCGAGGTCCCCGGCATGACCCGAGTGGGCTTCCCATGGGCCGACGTGGCCGCCGACGGGTCATCAATCATCGGCAAGCACGACGGAACAGGTGGTGAGGTCTCGATCGGCACCGTCACTTCGCAGTTGCTCTACGAGATCGGCCCTCCGGCCTACCTGGGACCCGACGTCACGGCCCGCTTCGACACCATCCGGCTGGACCAACAGGCCCCGAACCGGGTGCGCATCCACGGGACGCAAGGCGAGCCGCCGCCACCCACACTCAAGGTGTCTCTGAACGAGTTGGGCGGCTACCGCTCGGACCTCTCGCTGGCCCTCACCGGCCTGGACGTGAAAGCCAAAGCAGCGCTAGCCGAGGAAGCCTTCTGGGCCGCCTGCCCTCACGACCCGTCAGACTTCGATGCCGTGGAGTCCCGGGTAGTGCGCACCGACAAGGAGGATCCGGCGTCCAACGAGGAGGCGGTAGCCCAGTGGTGCCTGACCGTTAAGGACAGCGATGAGCGCAAGGTGGGCCGTCCAATCTTCGACGCCATGAACGAACTGGCGCTGGCCTCGATCCCCGGGTTCTTCTCGGTGCGGAGCAGCGGCTCGGCTCGGGCCTTCGGCGTCCACCGCTCCGGACGGATCCCGGCCGACCTAGTCCCCCAGCATGTGGTGGTCTGGGGTGGCGACCGGACCGTCGTGGAATCGGTCGCTCCCAACGGGAGCGCCAACGTCACCTTGGCCGACGGTCCTGTGGCGACGGTCCCCGACGGTCCCACCGTTCCGACTCCGCTGGGCCGGGTGGCCGGCGCCCGATCGGGCGACAAGGGCGGCGACGCCAACCTGGGCGTGTTCGTCCGCAACGACGCCGCCTGGGCGTGGCTGGACGCCTACCTGACCGTCGACCGCCTCCGCCAGTTGCTCCCCGAGGCAGCCGACCTGGAGGTCGAACGGCACCGCCTTCCGGCTCTCCGGTCACTGAACTTCGTCATACGGGGCCTGCTCGGCGAGGGGGTGGCCGCCTCGACCCGGCAGGACGGCCAAGCCAAGAGCCTGGGCGAGTGGCTGCGAGCCCGGACGGTCGACGTGCCCGCCTCTCTGCTGGGGACCCCGTGAGTCCGACGCCGACCACGCTGGCCGACTCCGACCTGGGGCGCCGCCTGCGTGCCGTACCCGCCCCCCGCCCGGTCCTGGACCGCGACCGAGAAGCCCAACTGACCGACCGCCAGCGCGAAGTCCTCGATGGGCTGGGCCACCTGTTCGACAACGGCTTCGCCGAACTCACCATGGCCGGGATCGCCGCCCACGTGGGCTGCTCGCTGAGCACCCTCTACGATCTGGCCCCCAGCCGGGACGAACTGGTGCTCACCGTCATCGACCGCAACCTTCGTCGTATCGGCCGACAGGCCATCGGGGCCATCGATCCCGACACGGAGCCCCTGGCCGCCATCCGGGCCTACCTGGTAGCAGCCAACCTGGCCGTGGCCGCCACCACACCGGCCTTTGCCCGCGACCAGGCGGCCACCCCAGCCACCCACCGGCTGGCCACCGCCCACTCCGACTACCTGGTGGCCGTCACCCGGACCCTCCTGGACCTGGCCGTCGAACGGGGTGACATCGCCACGACCGACACGGCCGCCGTGGCCCGGGTGGTCGCCGGACTCGGAGCCCTGTTCGTTCTCCCCGAGAACTTGGAGGCCATCGAATCGACCCCCAAGGAGGCCGCCGACGCCATGGTTGACGTGATCCTCCGCGGGCTGACCGCGGGCCGCTGAGCCGGAGGGAGACCCCATGGACGTCCAAGACGTGGCTGCCGACCTGGTAGCCGAACAGCAGGCCCTGGACGAGGTGGTGGCCGGCTTAGACGCTGCGGATTGGGCCGCTCCGACGCCGAGCGCCGGGTGGGCCGTCTCCGACCAGGTGGCGCACCTGACCTACTTCGACAGGGCAGCGGCTACCGCTATCACCGAGCCAGAGGCCTTCCGGGCGTCGGTAGAGGAACTGTGGGCGGCGGCCCGTCGCAACGGAGGCGACGACCTGACCCTCGGTCCGTTTCGGGCCCTCTCATCAGATGACCTGCTGGCCGCCTGGCGGGACGGCAGAACGCGCCTCGCTAAGGCGGCGGTCACCCTGACCGACGACGACCGGGTCGAGTGGTACGGCCCCTCTATGGGCGCCCGCTCGTTCCTGACTGCCCGCTTGATGGAGGCGTGGGCCCACGGCCAAGACGTGGTGGACGCTGTCAGCGGGCACCGGCCGGCCAGCGATCGGCTCCGACATGTCGCCCAGTTGGGGGTCATCACCCGAGGCTGGTCGTACGCCAACCGGAAGATGGCCGTTCCCGACGTCGAGGTCGACGTGGCCCTCACCGCCCCGTCAGGCGGCCGGTGGACGTGGGGCCCAGGGGACGCCCCGGAAGTCATCCGAGGCCCAGCTGAGGACTTCTGCCTGGTGGTGACCCAGCGACGCCACCTGGACGATACCGACCTGGAGACAGTCGGTGACGCAGCCCGGAACTGGCTGCTCTTGGCCCAGGCCTTCGCCGGCCCTCCCAGCGACGGCCCCGACTCTGGGAGGTTCTGATGGCCCTCGTGGAAACCACCCGTCAAGGCGGCATCGTGACCGTGACGCTGGCTGATGAGGACAACCGGAACGCCTTGAGCGCTGCCCTAGTGGGTGACCTGGTCGAGGCCCTGGACGCCGCCGACGGTGACCCGACGGTCCGCGTCGTGGTGCTCACTAACCGGGGAGGCGTGTTCTGTGCCGGGGCCGACCTCTCCGAACGGTCCTCGGACGGGAAGCCAGCGGCCCGGGTGGACGCCGCTGACCTGTTCCAACGGTTCCGACGCTCCCCGAAGGTTTACGTCGGACGCATCGCCGGGCACTGCGTAGCCGGTGGTATGGGCCTGGCCGCCGCCATGGATCTGGCGGTAGCCGATGAGGAGGCCAAGTTCGGCTTCACCGAGGTCCGGCGGGGCGTGGCCCCGGCCATGATCTCGGTCCTCTGCCTCCCGAAGATGCGACCGGCCGACGCCGCTGAGGCGATGTTGCTGGGTAACCGGATGACCGGCGCTGACGCCGCCCGCCTCGGGCTCGTCAACCGGGCCGTGCCGGCTGCTGAGTTGGACGCCACCGTCGACGGGTTCCTGGTCGACCTGCTGGCCGGGGGGCCGGAAGCCCTGGCCGCCACCAAGCAACTGTTGGTCCGGGTCCCCGGCATGTCGGTCAACGAGGCGTTCGACTGGACGGCCAGGCTGTCGGCCGAACTGTTCCGGGGCGAGGAGGCGAAGGAGGGCATGC
>JAKURX010000250.1 GCA_022451505.1 Acidimicrobiales bacterium
AGTCGAAGGGAACCTCGAACTCGGCCACGATCAGCCCCGGTCGGGCTGACATCACCAGCACCCGGGTGGACATGAACACGGCCTCACTGATCGAGTGGGTGATGAAAAGCCCAGCGAACCCCTCCTGTTGGAACAGTTGCTGAGTCTCCTCGTTGAGGTGCTCGCGGGTGATCTCATCAACGGCCCCGAACGGCTCGTCAAACAGGAACACCGGTGGTTTGAGGGTTAGTGATCGGGCCAGCGAGCAGCGCATCCTCATCCCACCGGAAAGGGATTTCGGGTAGTGGCCCTCGAAGCCCTGCAGGCCAACCAGGTCGATGGTCTCCCGGGCCAGGAGGCGCCGCTCATTGGGCGGGATGCCGTGGAGTTCGGCGAACAGTTCCACGTTCCCCTGCACGGTCCGCCAGGGGAGCAGGGTCGCGTCCTGGAAGACGTAGCCGAGTCGCTCACGGTCGATGTCGACCGACCCGGCGGTCGGCTCCAACAGCCCGGATGCGATTCTGAGCAGAGTGGACTTGCCGCAGCCTGACGGGCCGACGACCGTCACGAACTCTCCTCTTCCCAGGGAAAAGGTGATTTCCCGAAGCGCTTCGGTGCCGTCCGGAAAGGTCATCCCGATGGCCTCGAAGGCCAGAGAGCCTCTGTGTGTCTCGATGGAGTCGGTAGCCAAACTTCTTCCTCCGTACATCTCCTGGCCACGGCGCGGCGCTTCGCCCGATTTGGTTCGGTCGGGACCCGGTGGTCGGAAACCATAATGATCGGTGGCTGCTGCTGGGAAGTTGGCTACTGCCTAGAGTGGCCTGATGCGAACCGGTGTGTTTCTTTTCGGCGGGGTGGAGATGGACGACGCCGGTCCCGGCCCGCCTGCCTCCACCGACCGCCGGTCCACCAGCGAGGAAGCGTGGGAGGCCACGGAACGGGTCATCGACATGGCCGTGGTCTGTGACGATTTGGGCTACGACTCTTACTGGTTGGCGGAACATCACTTCCAGCACGAGGGTTATGAGGTGGTCCCGAACGGCATCCTCCTGGGTGCGGTCATCGCTGAGCGCACCCAGAGGATCCGGATCGGGATGGCTTTCAACATCGTTCCCCAGTGGCATCCGCTCCGCCTGGCCGAGGACTTCGCCACCCTGCACAACCTCTCCGGAGGTCGGGGGATCCTTGGCGTCGGCCGGGGCACTGTCCCACGGGAGTCCGAGACGCTGGGTACCCGGATCGGGAGTTTTGACAACCCCGATAAGGCAGTCGCCGACGAGTCCAACCGCCGGCAGTTCGACGAGGCCATGGACGTGATCCAACTGGCTCTCACCGAGGAACGTTTCGCCTACCACGGCGAGGTTTATGACCTGCCGCCACCCGGGATCCCGGACCGTGGCGGAACAGTCCAGGAGCTGACGCTCGTACCTCGACCCCTCTACCCGTTCGAGACCTGGCAGGCCATTACCTCTCCACCCACCCTCGAGCAGGTACCCCGCCGGGGTTGGGGTGGCGTGTTCTGGAACAACCACCCCACGTTCACCAAGCGGAACTGGGACCGGTTTGCCGAGGTCTTTGAGGAAGCCCACGGCCGGACACTGGAGCCGGGGGAGAAACGGACGCTGGTCCGGTGTGTGTGCGTGGCCGACACCCGCGAGGAGGCGATGGCCAAGGTCCGTCCCGGTCACGACGAGATGTGGAAGTTCCTCGGCCCCTACGGCTGGAGCAAGGGCTACATGGGCCCCGACGGAAAGCCTGCCAAGGCCGGATTGATCCCATCCCTTGAGGAGTCACTTGAACAGAAGATCTGGATCGTCGGCTCCGCCGACGAAGTGGGTGAGCAGATCCAGTGGTATAGGGACCTGCTGGGGGTGGAGGACCTCTTGTTGTTCCCGATGATGCCTGGCGACAGTTACAAAGCCGGAGAAGAGCAAGTGCATCGGCTAGCGGCCGACGTCCTGCCCAAGTTCGACTGAGCACCATCGTTTCCGAACCCGCCGGCCAGGGGATCTGGACAGGTCACTTCCTTCCGGTGACTATCGCCATGGTGGTCGTGCAGGGCTTGGCCGCCTTCGACGGAATGGCGGTCATCGCTGCCCTG
>JAKURX010000251.1 GCA_022451505.1 Acidimicrobiales bacterium
GCCGGGAAGCCACGACACGCATTGTCAAGGACTTTGACGTCCGAACTCCAAGCATCGACACGTCAGCCCGAGCTTTGTCGGGCGGCAATCAGCAGAAGTTGGTCATCGGTCGGGAGATGGCTGCATCACCCCGACTACTCATCGCAGCCCATCCCACTCGGGGCATTGACGTTGGCGCTCAAGCCGCTGTTTGGGAGGAGTTGCGGACCGCAAGACGGAACGGGCTTGCCCTACTCCTGATCTCGGCCGATCTGGAAGAGCTGCTTGGTTTGGCCGACCGCTTGGTGGTCATGCTGCGGGGCCGGGTGGTAGCCGAGCTGGACCCAGCTACCACCACGCCCCGACAACTGGGCGGATACATGACCGGTGCCGAGGACGTAACCGGGGACAAAGAATGACCGGTCGACGGATCATGATGGCCCTGGCTCCCCCGGTTGTGGCCATTGTCTTTTCGGTCGCCCTTTCCTCAGTAGTTCTGCTGATAGCCGGCACCAGCCCGTGGGAGGCCTGGCGGGAGATGCTTTCTTACGGCAGCAGTCTGGGAGCCCTCGTCGAGACGGGCAATCGGGCCACGCAGTTGTACCTGGCCGGTATCGCCGTCGCAATTGGCTTTCGGATGAACCTCTTCAATATCGGTGTTGAAGGCCAGTACATGTTGGCCGCCCTCGTGTCGGCGGCCGTCGGAGCGGCAGTCAACCTTCCACCCATTTTGCACGTGGCCCTGATCATGGCCGTTGCCATGTCCGTTGGATCCCTGTATGCCGGGGTTGCCGGCTATCTCAAGGTGACGCGTGGTGTCCATGAGGTGATCTCCACCATCATGTTGAACGCCATTGCCCTGTCGACCATCGGGTACCTGCTCAGGACGTGGCTCGACGATGGGGATGACGCCACCCTCAACATCACAACGCCGGAAATCGCGCCGTCAGGACGCTTCCCCAACCTCAACGGGATGGTGGAAATGTTTACCCGGGAGATTGGAAGGGGGCGCGAGCTCTGGGGCTTCCTCCTGATCGCCATCGTGGTTGGGGTTCTCTTCCACCTTTTCCTGACCCGAACCCGGGCCGGTTTCGATCTGCGGGCCACCGGCCTGAACCCGTTCGCCGCTGAGGCCAGTGGAGTGGACCCGCGAGCCACCGTGGTGCGAGCCATGCTGTTATCTGGTGCAGTTGCCGGCCTGATCGGCCTACCGGAGATCCTGGGCGACAGCTACAAATACGACCTCGGGTTTACTCGGGGACTGGGCTTTACCGGCATAGCGATCGCCCTCATTGGACGCAATCACCCTGCCGGAGTGGCCGTGGGGGCCCTCCTGTTCGGCTGGCTTGACAGCGCCGCACCCATCCTGGACGTGGTAGGCGATACCCCACGAGAGATCGTGTCCATCCTCCAGGGAGTGGTCGTGCTCTCAGCTGTTGTGGCCTACGAGGTGGTTAACCGAATCCGTCGGGCCCAGGAGGCTCGAGACGCTGCGTCGGCCACCCAGCGAACTCTGGAACCGACGTCATGAGGCGCCCAACCTTGCGGGACTCGGTGGTAATGCGCTGGATGGTCGCCGCCCTCGGCTTGGTCATAGCTCTCTCGCTTACTCAAGACCTGGCGCGACCAGAGACCACTGATCTGATCTCGGCTGGTACCGCCGAATCCACCCTCCGGCGGGCCATACCAATTCTGTTGGCCGGCCTGGGCGGGATCTGGGCCGAACGAGCCGGCGTGGTGAATATCGGCCTCGAAGGGATGATGATTCTGGGCACCTGGTTCGGAGCCTGGGGGGCGCTGGAATTCGGGCCCTGGTGGGGCCTAGCCATCGGTATAGCCGGCGGAGCCGCGGGCGGCCTGCTCCACGCGGTAGCCACGGTCGGTTTCGGCGTCGACCACATCATCTCCGGCGTGGCCATCAACATCCTGGCACCGGCCCTGGCCCGGTTCCTGTCCGGCGAAGTCTTTGCGGCTCGCTCCGGAGGTGGCATCACCCAATCTCCGCGGGTCGATTCGGTAGGACACGGGGATCTGCCATTCGTTTCGGGTGGCGACTTGTTTGGATGGAGCACCCCCGACCTTTTCGGCTGGCTCTCTGACC
>JAKURX010000252.1 GCA_022451505.1 Acidimicrobiales bacterium
TACGGGGATCCCGAATCCCTCGTAGGTAGACGGGAAGGCCACCACGTCGGCGTCGGCCAGGTGGCGGGCCAGGTCGGCGGCGGGGACCCGTCCGGTGCGGTTGATGCGCCCGGCGTGTTCGGCCGTGGCGATGGCCCGGGCCACGTCGGCCTCAGCCGCTCCCCGTCCCCCGGTGAGGACCAGGCGGACGTCCGGGTGGCGGGCTGCCACCTGGTCGAAGGCCTCGACCAGCAGGCGGTGGTCTTTGTGGGGGTGGGTGGCCGCCGGGTAGAGGACGGTCGGGGGTCCGGCGGGAACCGACGGGGCGGAGGCGACGGTCTCGGCACCTACCGAGACGGTGACCACCCGGTCCGGGTCGGCGCCCAGGCGGTCGACGATCTGGCGGCCCACGGCGTCGCTGATCGCTACCACCACGTCGGCCCGGGCCACTGACCGGGGGACGGCCCGGCCTAGGTAGGCGCCCTTGACCGGCCCGAAGTTCTCCGGGTGGTCCAGCGGCTGGAGGTCGTGAACGGTGACGGCCACCGGGCGGCTGGTGCGGGCCGGGATCCGCCCGCCTAGGTGGTGGACGGCCAGGCCGGCGGTGCGGGCGGCCAGCCAGGTGTTCTCGGCCAGGACCCGGCGGGCCCGCCGCCGGCCGTCGTTCGGGTGGACCTCGACGTCGAACGCCTCGCCGAGGCCCGGGTGGGCTCCCAGGGCGTCCTCCGACAGGTACAGCACGGGCCGGAGGTTGGCTGGGCCGTGGCGGGCGTAGGCCGACAGGGTGCGCACGGCGTACTCCTCGGCCCCGCCGACGTCGTCAGGGACCAGCGATAGGAGGTTGACGGCTAGGCGGGTCACCACGGTCTCCCCCGTCCGGGCGCCGTCCGGGCGGTCACCGGCCCAGGACCTCGCGGTAGACCCCGACCGTGGCCTCGGCGGTGGCCGCCCAGGTCAGGGTGGCGGCCCGGTCCCGGCCCGCCTGGGCCAGGCGGGCGGCCAGAGCGGAGTCGTCAAGCACCCGTCGTAAGCCGTCGGCCACAGCGTCGACGTCGGTCGGGTCGACGGTCCGGCCGGCGTCCCCGGCCACCTCGGCGGTCGCCGTGTCGGCCGAGGTCACGACCGGGGTTCCGTGTCCCATGGCCTCCAGGACGGGCAGCCCGAAGCCCTCGAGCAGGCTGGGCAGGCAGAACACGTCGGCGGCGTCGAACCAGGCGTGCTTGGTGGCCTCGTCGACCGGCCCGACCACGACGGCCCGGTCGCCCAGGGGGGCCAGGGCGGTCGACAGGTCCTCCCCCCAGCCGGCGGGTCCGACCACCACCAGGGTGAGGCCGTCGACGGCGGCCACGGCACGGGCCAGCACGGGGAGGTTCTTACGGGGTTCGACGGTGCCCACCCACAGGGCCACCGGGCCATCCAGGCCGTGGTCGTCGCGCAGCCGGCGGGCCCGGTCCGGGGCGGAAGGCACCGGGTCGGCGCCGAGGGGGACGACAGTCACCCGGTCGTCGGGGAACCCGGCGTCGGCCAGGTGGCGGCGGGTGGCCTCTGACGGGCAGACCACCCGGTCGGCCCGCCGGGAGTCGGCCAGCCAGGCCTCAAACAGACGCCGCCCGCGGCGGGTGGCCGCCTCGGGATGGTGGCGCCACGCCAGGTCATGGATGGTGGCTACCAAGGGTTGGGCGGTGGCCGGGACCGCTCCCCCGGTGGCGTGGACGAGGTCGAGCCGTCCGGCCATTCGGTCAACGCGGGGGCGGCCCGTGCGATGCCACGCCTCGTAAAGCACGGCCCGGGGCAGGCGTGAGGCGACCAGCGGAACTCCCGGATCCAGGTAGTGCGGGGGACCGGAGGCGTGGCGGGCGGTGATCCCGGTGAGGTCCACGTCGGTCCGGGCCTGCAGGGCCCGAGCTAGGCCCACGGCAGCCACCGCTGTGCCGCCGGGCACCCGGTGCCAGCACTGCTCCAGGAGGTGGGCCACCCGGATGGGCCCGCTCACCGGCCGCCCCCGGGAGGTCGCCTCGGCAACGGTGGTCGGCGATTCATGGCTCAGGGGCAGCGGCTGCCGTCGGGGCGACGTCCGTCGAACGACGCGGCTCGGATCTTC
>JAKURX010000253.1 GCA_022451505.1 Acidimicrobiales bacterium
CTCCGGGGACCGCACCGCCATCGAAGACGGCATTGAGGAACACGTCGCCGGGGCAAAGATCACCCTGGTCAACACCACGACCTACCACGACTCGGACGGCAACCCCTGTTACGGACCGGGAGAGTTCCAGATGGAGACGACCACCGGTGTCGGCCTGAATTCCGGAACCGACAACGGTGACTTCGGCTGGTACCTCGCCGACATCCCGGTCTTTGACAGCTTCGGTAACGAGATGGGTTACGAGGTGCACTTCGACTACGTCGATGCCGTGTTCCCGGACGGGTTCACCCCGACCGGCTACACAAACCAGCTCCGCGACGACGTGATCGAAAACGAGACCGACTCGGATGTCCGTCCGGTCAAGCAATCCAACGGCCCGGAAACCCAAGCCATCTCCGGCGACTTCGCACTCATTGCCGATCAGGTCGTTCATCGTCCCGACGCAGGAGTGGTGGGCGAGCTGATCTTCGACCCGGAGGCGAAGGTCGAAGTCGACTGCGCCACGGAACGGGCCCTCGTGGAGTTGGACAACAGCGCCTCAACAGCTGATGCGGCCTACAGCGTCGACGTCTACCACGGCGACGTTACGGACGAGAACCGGATCAGCGAACAGTCCGGCATCCAGGTCGTTTCCGCAGGCGACATCGCCTACTACGCCACGGCTATTCCGCCGCCGGTCGGTCAGGTCCTCACCGTGGTCGTCACGGCCACCGCAAGCCAGGACGGGTTGGACCTCGGCTATGAACCGAAGATCGCCTGGGACCAGTCCGGAGTCGACTGTCCGGCAGGCTTCGCAGTGCAGGTCCAGGTCGAAACGGACTGCAACGCCGGCGGTACCCAGATCGTCCTCGGAACCCCGGGATCCGACCTCGGGGCACGATTCACCCTCACCCTGGTCGCCGATGGCGTCGGGAATGTCTTCGAATACGACCTTGACGCCGACGACAACCACTCGGTCACCCTCCCGGTCGACGAAGACGCCGAATGGCACCTCGAATGGGTCGCTACCGACGATTCCGGCCTGGACCGGACATTTGCCGGGACCAGCACCCAGCGGGTCTTCGACTGTGAACCCCCAGCATTTGACCCGGTAATCCTCACCGGACACGCCTGCACAGCCGCCGGCGGAGTTGTCACAGTGCTCGTCGACAACCGTGCCTCCGACCTCGACGCAACCGTCGAAATCCATCTCGGATCCGAGTTGGTGTGGGGCCCAGCAGACGTCAACGCAGGCGCAATCTCCAACATCATCAGCGTCCCCGCCATCGACCTCGACACCCTCCGAATTTGGGCCTCCCCGGACGGTTCCGACACAGCCACCTCAGTAATGGCCGAAGAGACGGTCAACTGCCCGACCTTCGATCCGGATGCCGTGGTGACCGTGGATTGCGGGGTTGATCGTGCCCTGTTGGTCCTGGACAACTCGGCGTCGACCGTTGACGCCTGGTTCACGGTGGAGGTCCACCGAGGCGGAGTCGACTGGGCCTCGCGGGTCGAAGACGAATCAAGGGCCCAGCTGGTACCCGCCGGGACGACCGACACCTACAGCCAAGGTCTGCCACTGGTATCCGGCGAGATGCTCAGCGTGGAGATCCGTGCCGACGCCTATCGGGAGGGCGTGTCACTGGGGTTCGACCCGGTGGTGGTCTGGAACCAGTCGGTGACCGATTGCCCCAACGGTTTCGCTGTCCAGATCTACGTCGCAGCCGATTGCGCACACGATGGGGCTAAGGCCGTGTTCTCCACGGTTGGTTCTGAGGTAACGGTGATCGCTACGGCAAACACCGTTGTCGACGGGAACGTGGTGGGGGTGAACACCTACGAACTGTTGGCCAACGACACCGTGGACGTTCTGTTGCCGGTACCGGACGGTTCTGACTGGAGCCTGCAGTGGTCCGTTGCCGACGCTGCGGACCCGAGCCGGGCCTTCCAGGGGGCGACCACCACACAAACCCTCAACTGCGAACCCGACGAACCACCCCCCACAGACCCGGACAACCCGTTCGATCCGGATGCCGTGGTGACCGTGGATTGCGGGGTTGATCGTGCCCTGTTGGTCCTGGACAACTCGGCGTCGAC
>JAKURX010000254.1 GCA_022451505.1 Acidimicrobiales bacterium
GTCATCCTGGACATCGGCCTACCAGGCGAGGTGGACGGCCTCGAGGTCTGTAGGCGGCTCAGGGCCACCGGTGACGTTCCCATCATCATGCTCACCGCCCGCGACGATGAGGTCGACCGCGTGGTCGGCTTCGAGATGGGCGTCGACGACTACGTGACCAAGCCATTCAGCCCGAGGGAGCTCATGGGTCGGGTGCGGGCCGTCCTGCGCCGCTCCGGTGCCCGCGCGGCGGACCCGGGTCGGGTCATCTGGTTCGGTTCCATCCGGATCGACAGCACCCGTCGCGAGGTGACGGTCGGGGCTGCGGAGGTGAGCCTCGCCGCTCGGGAGTTCTCCCTGCTCTGGTTCCTGGCCGACCACGTCGGACATGCGCTCACCCGGCGCCAGATCCTGGACGGTGCCTGGGGTTCCACCTGGATCGGCGACGAGCGCACTGTGGACGTCCACGTCCGCCAACTGCGTCGCAAGCTCGGCGGCGACCTGCCGCTGGACACCGTGCGCGGTGTCGGCTACCGGCTGGGCTGACCGACGTGCGCCGCCGCCTGCTGATCGCATTCGTCGCCCTCGTCCTGTGCAGTCTGGCGATCGCCTGGTTCGGAACCCGGCTTCTGGCCGGGATGGAGGCCAACGAGGTGGCACGGGTGAAGATCTCCGTTCAAGCCAAATCAATAAATAAAGACTTCGACGAGGCCGTGCCCGCCCTCGCCCAGCAGGCCCGTAGACTCGACCGCCTGGACCGGATCCGGCGGTCGCTGGGACTGCGCCACATAGGGATGGCGCTGGTCCCGATGGACGTTGGTGTCCCCGTCAGGGTCCTCGCACCGGTTCCACCTGCCGTCGATATCGGTCGCCTCCGCAGCCCCGGCCTCGCCGCCGGCGCCACCCTGAGCGGGGTGGAGGGAGGCCGTGCCTGGGCGATGGCAGCCGTGAACCCCGGTTGGGACGCACCCCTGCTGGTCGTGCTCGTTAGCCGCGAGGTCACCGATCCCCTGGGACCGGCAGTCGACTGGCTGCTGGCCGCCGGCCTGGTCGCCGTCGTCGTCGCCGCCATCGCTGCGATCCGGCTCTCCACGTCCCTGGCCCGTCCCGTCGTGGAGGCGACTGAGGTGGCACTCCGGATAGCCGCCGGGGACCTGGACACCCGGCTCCCCGAGCCTCCGGCGGGCAGTGGAGACGAGGTGTCCGACCTGGCCCGGGCCGTGAACGGAATGGCCGAGAGCCTGGACAGGTCCAGGGGCCTTGAACGCCAGTTCCTCCTGTCGGTGTCACATGACCTCCGGACCCCGCTGACCTCCATCCGCGGCTACGCCGAGGCGATGGTCGACGGAACGATGGACGACGCCGAGCGGGTCGGAGCCGTCATCCTGGCCGAGTCCCGGCGCCTCGACCGACTGGTCCGGGACCTCCTGAGTCTGGCCCGACTGGACTCACGGCAGTTCGCGCTCGACCTGCGGTCCACCGACGTCGGTTCCGCCACGGCCGGCGTGGTCGACGGCTTCTCTCCGGCCGCCCTGGAGTCCGGAATCAGCCTGGAGGTCTCGATTCCCGACCACCGGGCCATGGCCCTGTTGGACGTCGACCGCTGGTCCCAGGTGGTGGCCAACCTGGTGGAGAACGGGTTGCGCTACGCCCGCTCCCGACTGCACGTCCAGTTGACCGATGATGTCGGGGGCATGGAACTTCGTGTACACGATGACGGCCCGGGGGTTCCGGCCGACGACCTGCCCCACGTATTCGAGCGGCTGTACGCCTCCAAGCACCGCCCCGACGACCGGGAGTCGGGTTCCGGGCTGGGGCTGGCCATAGTCCGGGAGCTGGTGCACGCCATGGGCGGCTCGGTATGGGCGGAATCCACGCCCGGCTCCGGAGCGACTCTCCTCGTGCGTATCCCCCGGACGTGGGCCTCAGCCAGCGAGGAGTGAGACCGGGGTCGTGCCCGCCTCGGCGTCGGCCGGGGTGACCACAGCCCGACGGACCGACGCGAGGGCCACGAAGCCGTCCCGGACGGCCGCCACGCTGGTTAGGTGTCCGGCCGGGCCGCCGTCGACGGTGATGTCGGTGCCGACGGCTGGGGCAG
>JAKURX010000255.1 GCA_022451505.1 Acidimicrobiales bacterium
GTCGAGCGTGTCGATGGCCACCCCGGCCCGGCCCACCTCACCAATCGACCATTCGTAATCAGAGTCGCGTCCCATAAGGGTGGGCATGTCGAAGGCGGTGGACAGGCCGGTGCCGCCGGCTTGTAACAGTTCCTTGAAGCGGCGGTTGGTGTCCTCGGCGGTGCCGAAGCCGGCGAACATCCGCATGGTCCACAGCCGGTCCCTGTACATCCCGGGGTGGATACCCCGGGTGTAGGGAAACTCACCGGGGAGGGGGTCACCGCCGTAAACGGCGTTGACGGGTATGCCGGACATGGTGGTGAACTCCCGCCCGTCGGTCATCTCCCAGACACTCCCTAACTACTTGGACATCCAACTATCTGTTGACCTAGTAGTATATCGACCATGCCGCTGACTTTCGACCCGATCGCCGAGGCCCGTCGGAACTGGCGCAGAAACGACTGGGGCGCCGTCGAGGCCATGTCGGCAGCGACGTCGATCACCCGCGCCCACCAGATCCTGCTCCGTCGCATCGACGGAACCTTGGAACCACTCGGACTGAACTTCAGCCGCTTCGAGGCCTTGGCCCTGCTGCACTTCAGCAGAGCCGGGTCGCTGCCCCTGGGGAAGATCGGCGACCGTCTGCAAGTCCACCCGACAAGCGTCACTAACACCATCGACCGCTTAGAAGCCGATGGACTGGTGATCCGCCGACCTCACCCCAACGACCGCCGTACCACCCTGGCAGGGTTGACTTCCCTGGGCCGACGGCGGGTACAGGCAGCAGCCCGGGCCCTGGCCGAGGTGGACTTCGGACTTGATGGGATGCCCAGCCGGGACCTGAACAAGGTCGATGAGGCGCTCACGCCGCTACGACGAAGCGCCGGTGACTTCTAGACCCCGGTGGTCAGCCGGCAGTGTTTACCGGATCGGAGATGGCCTCCCAGGCCATCAAGTCATTACTCCACCGGGCGAGGGTAAGCGAGTCACGAGCATCGAACTTGCTCGGACCAAGTGACACGTAGGGCACCCCGGGGATTGAGAATGCGCCTATCGACGCCACTGCAGCCGCGAACGACTCGTTTGTCAGATCGGGTCCTGCTGCGGTGGCCACCGCCTCAAACAGGGCCAGATATTGGCAGGAATTCGATAGTCCACTCCAATAGTTGGTTTCGTCGGCGGCCAGTTCATTGTCGGCTTTGACTTCCAGTCCAAGGACAGCTTCGAACACCTCCAGGCAGTGGGCCATCGAGGGATCGTCAGCGGACGGAAAGGCTCGGTTGGTGAGAATCGTCCCGGCGTCCTCTATACCCGGCGGTGGGTCATAGTTCCAGCGGCTCTCCGAGTCGCCGTTGTGAATCAATAGGTTGAACTCGTCGCCCAGACTGAAGATGTACTCCTGGGAGTAGACGGCCTCGCCGACCATCCATATGGTCGACACCCCTTCGGTTCGGGCCTTCTCTAGGGCTACTTCCAAGAAAGCGATGGTGGCTGTCTCGTCACCGGTGTATTCGTTGGCGGTAACCACCGGGACTGAAACTCCTTCTGCTTCCAGGGCGGCGGCCACGGCATCCATGATTGGCAGGGCTTCCACGTTCGCGCCATAGACCATGAATACGCCCAGGCCGTCGAGCGATCCGGCCTCTCGTAACAGGTTCACGAACGCTTGGCCTCGTCGGGTCAACCCCATGTCGGGGGTGAGCCATGTGGCTCGGACCCGTTCCAACTGCTCTGGGGTGGGTTTGCCCCCCACCAGAATGGTTTCGTAGGTGTCGACGAAGCACTCGTTGACACTTTCTGCGCCCGGGCCGGCGAAGCCGTTAAATACGGCGAAGACCTCTTCGTCTTCGGTCAACTCCACGCAGGCCGCCTCGGCTGTAACGGGACCGACGGGTAGGAACAACCGGTGTACAAGGTCGACTCTTCGGCCAAGGATTCCACCGCGGCTGTTTAGGTCGGCCACCAGGGCGTCGGCCGAGGGCGCGAAGTTGGCGTAGGTGAGGGTCAGGCCGAAGTCCCGGTTGAGGCGTTCGAAGTCGATCGAGGTGTACCCGATCTTGATGGCCTCGGCGGTCACCCCTC
>JAKURX010000256.1 GCA_022451505.1 Acidimicrobiales bacterium
GGCTTGTCTGCTCGCCGTTGGTTCTGGTGGTCGCACCGGTCGGCAGGTCTGTCCGGACGGGAGACGAATGACGTGTTCTGCGCTGGTTCTCACTTTCATCCTGGAACCGCCCTTTGGGGCGCCAACACACCTGTTCTCATAAGGTTTAGTGATGGGACTGCTGGTTCCGCCGGACTTGCCGTTCGATGGGATGACTCCGTCGGAACGCCAGGTGGTGAGAGCGTTCCAGTCGACGCTGAGCGACAGTTGGCTGATCATTCCTCGCCTCGACTTGATCAACGAGCGCCGCCCCTTCGAGGTCGATGTTCTGCTGATCAACGACCTCCAGGGGGTTGTGGGGATCGAGGTGAAGGGGGGCCCATTTACTATTCGCCAGGGCGAGTGGTACCGACCGGACGGCAGGATCCAGTCTCCGCCGCCACCCCGGCAGGCTCAGAATGCGGCATACGAACTCCGTGATCAACTGCAACGAAAGCACCCAACTCTCCTCGAAAAGATTCATGTGCAACCTGCTGTGGCTCTGCCCGATTTGGTCAAACCTGATGGCCTTGCAGATCAGCTTCCGCCCGGGGTTACTGATGCCCAACTTCTCTTCTCGGAAGATTTTCAGGACTTGAATGTTGAGATGGAGGACCGCCTATGGAAGGTGGTGGCCACCAACGTGAGAAACGGTCCGCTTGCCGCGGATCAGGTCGAGGCCATTGTCGGATTCCTTAGACCTGATCTGGATTTTCAGTGGGATCCCCAGGCGCACGCCCGCTACGCCCAGGCTGCCCTGCGTCGAATTAGCACCGAGTTGACACGGGCTCTCGCGACCCTGGACGCCAATCGAACAGTGGTGGTAGACGGCCGCGCCGGGACCGGGAAGACCCACCTGGCGTTGGAGTGGGCTAAGCGGGCGGTCCAACGAGGTGAACGGACCCTCCTGACCTGCTACAACGACCCGATTGCTGAATGCCTCAAAGAGAGCCTGAGCGACAGCATGGAAGACGGCCTCCTGACTGTGGGCCCGTTCGAACGGATCCTCATGGAACTCCCAGGGCTCCCGCCCCTGGAAGAGCCGGCAGATGCCGACGAGAAGTGGTGGGCCACCAAGCCGTTCGAGCACCTCGAGAAACACCGCGCCGAGGTCACTGACTTGTTCGACACAGTCATCATCGACGAGGGGCAAGACTTCTCCGACGAATGGCGAAAGGTCGCCAGGAGTCTCCTTCGGGACGGCGATACGGGCCGGATGCTGAGGCTGGTGGATCCAGTCCAGGACATATACGAGCGTGGCTACCAACTCCCCTTGCCTGGCAGTGACTTGGTGCGAGCCAGCCTCACTGTCAACTGTCGGAACTCCCGTTCTGTGGCCACCTTTGTTCGGCGGTTCGGTGGGGCGTTGCCTTCCCCGGCGGCACCCGAGGGCGAACCGGTTGAGTTCCTCGAGTGCTCATCGGCGGGGGAGGCTGTCTCGGCGGTCGGCACGATGCTTGAGGAGTTCGTTGTCGACTCGCACATCGAACCGGCAAACATCCTCGTATGCACCGGACACTCCGATCGTCAGGCTCAGCGAGATCTTCGAGATCTGATCAGAGCCGAATCCCCCGGCGGGTATTCCTGCGCGGCCTGGGAGACCTGGGTCGTTCAGGACGGCGAGGTTGTGTGTGAGACCGTCCACCGCAGCAAGGGCTTGGAACGGTATGCGGTGATTCTGGTTACCGAGGACGAGAACCTCGACGACGACCTGCTCTATGTCGGGATGAGCCGAGCGGTCATGAGGCTGGCGGTGATCGGGCCTCCAAACCTCATCAAGCGTCTGCGAAATCTGTCGCGATGGGCCCCCGGAACTGACCCTCGGGAAGCCGGCGGCTAGTCGCGGATCAAACGGACCGGCAACGCCGACACCCGACGTGGTGCACCGTCGTCGGCAGTGGTTGGGGGCCTTTACTGGCCGCCGTTGGGCCCTGACTCCTGCTGCCGGCGCCGCTGTTCTTCGAGAAACCGGCGCTTCTTCTCAGCGGCGATGTTGGCGAACATCCGCGACGAGGTGGCTGCTGCTTCGACCTCG
>JAKURX010000257.1 GCA_022451505.1 Acidimicrobiales bacterium
GACAGCCAGAGGGTACGAACGCCGGTGACTCCGTCATTAGGACAGAAGATCCGGTGTCCCTCAGCTGTGTCCGCCTCACAAACCCCGTGCACATTGTCAGCAAAGGAGTTAGTCCACTGGACGTGCGTGAGGAAAATGTACAGGTAGTCGTCGTGGAGCTTCTGTGCCAGTTCCTGGAACAACGGCGTGCGGATGGCTTCATCCGTCGTCCCTGTGGCCTCCCACAGCAGCGCATCGCGCTCTTCGTCGCAGTACTTCGGCCAGTTCAGGGAGATGAATCCCACCGTGCGGCACATCAGCCAGACGTTGTCACCCTCGGGCCGGTACGCCCCGAACTGGCGCCAGGCCACCGCGTTGTACCACCCCAATGCCGCGTTCTGAATGTGCTGCTGCTGGTTGTTCAGGTCGAAGTCCACGTTGAACGCGACACTCCACCCCTTCTCCATCAACTCGGCCGACCGCTGGTTAACAACAGAGCCTTCGACAAACATGTACTCCATGTTGATCTTTCCGTTGCTGCAGTTTTCTGGCAGGTCAGCGCAGTATTCGGCAGCCATAGCAACAGCCTCATCGGGCATGTCGGCTTCCTGCTTGACGGCCGGGTTGTGATACGGGCTACCCGGTTCGAACAGCTGATCTGCAGATACCCCCAGACCAGCGGTAATCAGCGTCAAATAGTCCTGCTTTGGTGTGGCGTAGGCCAAGGCCTTTCGGGCCCGGATGTCGTCAAACGGGGCAACCGACGAGTTCAACATGAGGAAGGCCTCGGCTCCGCCATGCGGCTTCTGACTGCGGAGGCTGAATATCCCGTCTGAGTTCTCGAGGATCTCGATGTTCTCGTCACTGGTCGTATGTAGGGCGTGGACTTCTCCTGCGAGCAACAGGTCGGTCCGGGTATCCGGATCGGGGACAGGTATGTACTCGACCGCGTCGAGCCATGCTTCGCCTCCCCAATAGCCCTCATTGCGGACGAACCGCGTCACCGAGTCCTCGGTCCGGCTGTCGAACCGGAACGGGCCGGAGCCCACCGGCTGCTGATCCAGGGTCGGGTCCTCGAGGGCGGCCTCGAGCCATGCTTTGGAGGCCACCCAGGCCAACTGAGAGGTCGGGCAGAAGTTCGCCCACGAGTCAAGGAGGTTGAACCGGACCGTGTAACGGTCCAGGACCTCGAAGGCTCCCTCGGTCGGGTAGAACGGCTTGACGGCCAATCCGACCAACGGATCGTTGCGTTGGACCTCAGCGCTGTAGACGACGTCCTCTGCTGTCACCTCGTTGCCGTCGTGGAACAGGATTCCTTCGCGGAGCTTGTAGGTCCACGACGTGTAGTCCTCATTGTGTTCGAACGACTCAGCAAGGCTCGGAATGCAGTCTCCGTCCACAGAACCGGTCGCGAGGGTGTCAAAGACGGCAGCTCCCATCACATACCCGGAAGTCGAGATCGCCGACGAGGTTGGGTTGAGACCGTCGACATCGGCTTCGATGGCGTAGCGGAGGGTCCCTCCCCTCTGCGGCTTGGGTGCCGGTACGACGAGGTTGCCCTCGCCGAGCGACCCGCCACCAGGGGCGTACTCGTAGACGACGTTCGCGAGCGATCCGTCGACGTCACCGGAGTCGCCGTGGCCGATCACGGTGATCTTCTGCGAACCGCAGTCGCCGAACTCGTCGCACGACAACAGGCCAGTGAGGCCCTGGTAGTCCCGGACGTTGCTTAGGTACTCGCGCACGCCGGCCCGGTCGATGACCAGCGTGCCGTCGTCGTCGTAGCTGGCAGCCTCGATGGCGTCGAGCAGCAGCGTCGTGGCGTCGAAGGAATGTGCCCAGAACGGAGCCGACGGCTTCTCGCCATACTGCACGACGTACAGCGAGGTGAACGCCTCCGGGGACGACCCGATAACCCTCTGGTTCCTGTTGGTGCCGTAGCGCAGGTCCGGACCCGAGAAGTACATGCCCTCGGTCTCCGGAATCGCCATGTAGTTCGAGTTCAACAGGCCATCAGCAGCCATCATCGTGACGCCCTCAAGGCCGGCCACGTCGCTGGCCTGCT
>JAKURX010000258.1 GCA_022451505.1 Acidimicrobiales bacterium
TGCAATGAGCTGTCAAGGGTCAGGATGAGGGTGCGACCCTCGGTCGCCGGGGTCAGGTAGTACTCACCTCCAGGGATCGTTGCCCCTCGTGCACCGACCTCCACGACCTTCTCGCCGGCCGTTCCGGCCAGAACGCTGTCGTACACCTTCTCCAGACCGCTGATCCCCTGGCCGTCGATATCGGTCCGGCCCACCACAGCCAGGACGGACCCGTCGTCGGGGCGGACCCGGCTCTGCTCATCTCTGGTGTCGACTCCAGAGAGATGGAGTCCCAGGACGGCTTGGACAACCCGGTCGTCCACCTGTCGGGCCAGGTAGACGAACTTCCGTTCACTGGCCAGGCGTTCCTCGAGGACCAACGGCTCCACGCCCAGCAGGGGGCCTAGGACCCGTGCCGTGTGTACCGGGTCATCCACCAGGCGCGGATCGGCGACTAGTGAGCGTGATGGGACCGAGAGAGCCAGGTCGACACCGTTACGGTCCACGATCGCCCCACGGGCCGCGTAGAGCGGCACGGTGCGAATCCGCTGCGACGCCCCTCGGGCCACGTATCGGTCGGCCTCCAGGATCTGAAGGTGGACCAGCCGCCAGACCATCACCCCGGCAACCAGGATCATCAAGGCTCCGGCCAGGATCGCCCGGGCCCTGATCCTGGGCGGGGTTGCCCTCCTCGGGACGATTCTCTTGGCTCCAACCCCAACGGTTACTCGGCCAGCTGGACGCTTACTCATGGCGTTGTCGGCCCGAAGGGGTCGTCCCCGGGAGCCGGGACCGGATTCGTCGGATCACCCAGTACCACCGAGGTCAGGTAGGCGACTTTCCGAGGCGTCTTCAGCCCCAGTCGTCCCAGAGCAAGGTCCTGGATCCGCTGTGGGCTCTCCAACTGGGCCACCTTCATGCGGAGCATCTGGGTCTCGCCCCGCCCGGCGGTCAACCGCACCTGGAGAGCGTCCACATCGTGTTGGCCACTCACCAGGACGCTGTGGAAACCAGCAATGAACAGGAGGGCCACGAATGCCCCGATGGCAGCCATAACCACCGCGAGAGCTATCGGCGGCCGGCCGGTCGACCTGCGTCCTCCGTGACGCCGTAGGACACCCGGAGAAGCCAGCGCCACGGTCACAGACGTTCGACCACCCGCAGTCGCGCGCTCTTGGCCCGCGGGTTGGCCTCCACCTCCACGGTCGACGGGCGCACACTGCGCCGTCGTGCCGTAGCCGTGGGTTGCGCGCCACAGGCGCAGGGGAGTCGCGCCGGACAGGTGCATCCTCCGGTGGCCGCTTGGCTAAACCGGTCCTTCACAAGCCGGTCTTCCCCCGAGTGGTAGGAGAGGACCGCTCCCCGTCCACCGGGCACCAGTCGATCTATCGCCTCGTCGAGGGCGCCCGACAGTCGGTCCAATTCACGGTTCACCTCGATCCGGATCGCCTGGAAGGTTCGCTTGGCCGGGTGGCCACCGGTTCGCCGGGCCGCCGCGGGGATGGCCGATCGGACGATCTCGGCCAGCTCTAGCGTGTTGCCGATCGGTCGTCTCGCCACCACGGCTCGAGCGATCCGGTGGGCGAACCGCTCGTCGGCGTTTCGGGCCAGGATCCCGGCTAGTTCCCGCTCCTCAGCCCCGTTGACCACCTGGGCCGCGGTGACCTCTTGGCGGCGGTCCATTCGCATGTCGAGCGGTCCGGGGTGGCGATAACTGAAACCCCGCTCGGCACAGTCCAGTTGGGGCGAGGACACACCGAGGTCGAAGAGGAATCCGGATAGGCCTTTCACCGTCCGGCCGTCAAGGCAGCTTCCGAGATCAGCGAAATGGGACCGGTGGAGGACGACCCGCTCACCGAATCTGATCAGTCGCCGTTCGGACGCGGCGAAGGCCTCGTCGTCGAGGTCGAGGCCCACGACGCTCAGGTCGGGGCGGGCTTCCAGTATCGCTTCGGCGTGGCCTCCACCCCCGACTGTGGCATCAAGCACTGTTCCGGGCGGGGTTCCCCGGAGGGCATCGACCACCTCAGCGACCATGACCGGCCGGTGTTCGAAGTCGGGGG
>JAKURX010000259.1 GCA_022451505.1 Acidimicrobiales bacterium
GGGTGGGCCGATGGCGTAGGTGGCACCCGGCCAGAGGTCCAGCACGGCCTGGGCCAGGACGTGGGCCGTGGAATGCCGGAGGGTGTGGAGGCCCTCGTCGCTGTCCGCCGTCACGATGGCCACGGTGGCTCCGTCGGGCAGGAGTCGGTCGAGGTCCCTGCCATCGCCGTCCACGTTGGCGATGATGGCCGCTTTGGCCAGGCCCGGACCGATGTCGGCAGCCAGATCGGCCCCCGTCGCCCCCTCGGGAAGGGTGCGCGTCGAACCGTCGGGGAGGGTGATGGTCAGATCGGACATGGTCATCACGAGGCTAGCGACCCCGCCCCGCCCCCGGATCGACGGTTAACGGCCACCCAGACTCGCCGATCGCTCCCACGGAAACCGGACCGGCCCTAGGATCGCCAACCGACTGGCCGGATCTACCGGCCATGGCGACCAGACGAAAGGCGGTCCTGGCGTGGGGATCCTTGACGGCAAGCGGCTGCTCATCACCGGCGTGCTGACCGACGCCTCTTTGGCATTCGCCGTGGCGCGCCTGGCCCAGGAGGAGGGAGCGGAGATCGTGCTGACCGGGGCCGGCCGGGGCATGCGCCTCACCGAGCGGACGGCCCGCAAGTTACCCCGGGAGGCCGAGGTCCGGGAGTTCGACGTGACGTCCGCCGAACAGGCAGACAACCTCCGCGACCACCTCTCGTCGACCTGGGGTCGGGTGGATGGAGCCCTCCACGCCATCGGGTTCGCCCCCGAGATCTGCCTGGGCGAGGACTTCATGGCCGCCGAATGGTCCGACGTGGCCGTGGCCATGGAGATCTCCGCCTACTCACTCAAGACGGTGGCCGAGGTAGTGGCCCCACTCATGACCGACGGAGGTTCGATCGTGGGTCTGGACTTCGACGCCCGGTTCGCCTGGCCCGCCTACAACTGGATGGGCGTGGCCAAGGCCGCCCTCGAGTCCACGTCCCGTTACCTGGCCCGGGCCCTCGGTCCCGACGGGGTACGGGTCAACATGGTCGCCGCCGGCCCGATCCGAACCATGGCCGCCAAAAGCATCCCCGGCTTCTCCGAGTTCGAAGACGCCTGGGGCAGCCGGGCTCCCCTGGGCTGGGACGTCCACGACGGCGAGCCCGTGGCCCGAGCCTGTGTGGCCCTCCTGTCGGACTGGTTCCCGTCTACCACCGGCGAGATGGTGCACGTGGACGGTGGCTATCACGCCATCGGCGCCTGATCGCTTCCGGCTCCAACCGGTGACAGACCGTCAGTCGTAGAGCGAGACGTCGATGTCCGCCCGGTCGGTGCACTGGGCGTCAACAATGGGGTACGGGTTGACGGGATTGTGCCCCCCACCCGGGTGGTACTCGAAGTGGAGGTGTACTCCCTTGGCGTTGCCGCCGTCGCCCATGTAGCCGATCACTTCACCGGCCCGGACCTCACCGTCAGCGCCGAAGCGGCCCATGTGTGTTCCGAAGTAGTAGTCGCCGTTGGTGGCCACCAGGTCGAAGGATCGGCCTCCCAGCGTGTCCCACCGTCGAATGACCACGCCGTCCACCGGTGCCAGGATCGGATCGTGCCGGAGGCCCACCAGGTCGACGCCCTCATGCTGGCGGCCGCCCGACCGCCGTTCCCCCCACGAGTCGCGGAATTTGATCCGCGCTTTGACGGGACAAACCCAGTCCGACGAGGTGGTCAACCGGACCACGGCCGATCGGTTGCTTCGGGTGTGGGCGTCTCGCTGCAGCTTGCGACGGCTGGAATCCGACAGTCCTGCCAGGGCGTCGTCATAGGTGTTGCGAAGCCGATCGGCCTCTTGGACGGTGTCGGCCACCAGACGGTTGGCCCGGACCAGCGCTGCCGCCGCTTCGACCTGGCGCTGCCTCGCCTGGGCCAGGAGTTGGGCAACGCCTCGGAGCCGCTCCCGGGCGACGGCCAGGCCGTCTTCGGCCAGGGGTAGTACCCCGGAGGCCGCCTGGATGAGTGGCCACAACCCGGTGGCGCGGTCCATAACCATGGCCTGCGAGGGGG
>JAKURX010000026.1 GCA_022451505.1 Acidimicrobiales bacterium
TGGCGGAAGACCGTGTTCTCCGGGTAGTCCGAGTTGGCCTCGTAGTCCATCTGCACGCTCAACCGGGCGTCCCGCAGGGTCGCCCGCGCCTGGTCCACCGGACGGCCGATGAGCGTCGGTACCTCCACCAGGGCCACCCCCGTCGGAGCCAGATCGTCGCCACCGTCGACCCCCAGCGTGTCGAAGAACTCCAGCACCAAGTAGCCGAAGGCCACCAGTAGGCCGACCAGCACGACGGTGAATAGGGCCGTCCGGCGCAGGCCGTCGTCTCGCCGGTGCCTGGTTCCCTTGCCGAAATCCGCGCCCGGTGCCGGCAGGGGCACCGCCGGGCTGATCGGGGAAGGAACCCCCTGGGTGGCCCGAAGGTCGTGGGCCCCCTCACGGTAGCGACGGAGGTCGCCCCGGAGGTCCTCGGCGGTGGGATACCGGTTGACAGGGTTCTTGGCCAGCAGCTTGAGGGTGATGGCCTCCAGAGACTCGGCCACCGCCGCCCCGGCAGCCCGCAGCGACTGGGGGCTGTCCTGGACGTGTCGATAGGCGATGGCCACCGGGGTCTCCCCGGTGAACGGTGGACGCCCAAGAAGCATCTCGTAGAGCACGACGCCCAACGAGTAAAGATCGCTCCGCGGGTCAACCGGCCGGCCCTGAGCCTGCTCGGGCGAGAAGTAGGTAGCCGTACCCATGACGGAACCGGCCTGGGTGAGGTCGTTGCGAGCTCCGACAAGGGCCGTGGCGATGCCGAAGTCAGCTACCTTGACCTCGCCGTTCGGCGCTACCAGCACGTTCCCCGGCTTGACGTCACGGTGAACCAGGCCGTTGCGGTGGGCGAAGGCCAGGGCGGCCGCGATGTCGGCCGCGATGTCGGCCGCCCGATCCGGATGGATGCCACCCTCGGTGCGGAGCATCTCGGCCAAACTCCTGCCCTCCACGTACTCCATCACGATGAAGTAGGTGCCCTGCTCCTCACCCCAGTCGTACACGCTGACGATGTTGGGATGGTTGAGGTTGGCCGCCGCCTGGGCCTCCCGACGGAAGCGCTCCACGAAGCTGGGATCGCCAGAGAACTCGTCGAACAGGACCTTGACCGCCACCGGACGATCCAGCAACAGGTCGCGCGCCAGATACACGTCGGCCATACCGCCGCGGGCGATCTGCCGGTGGAGCTCGTACCGCTGGTTAAAGACGGTGGGACCCATTGTGGACACGGTGACCAATTCTACCGTTCGTCCGATTCCTGCGGCCGCCGATCAGGCTCCATTCACGGCCCCCCGGAAGCCTTCGATCAGACGTCGGGCCTCGTCCAGGGATCCAACCACGATCGTCTCGTCGACAGCGATACGCGTCGGCTCGTCCAGAGCGGCGACCCGCAGGTCCCCACCCTCCACCAGCGTCGGCTCGAACCACAAAAGGCCCGACGGGCGCCCCCGAAACACCGCCACGTCGCCGTCGTCCAATCCGATAAACCACCCCTGGTGGGCGTACATCCCGAGGACCAGCACGGCGGCGGCCAAGATGCAGGACGCCGAGGCCAGGGAGGCCCGGACGACGCCGGGCCCGGTCTCGGGAACCGGCGACGACCGAAGGGCCTGCTCCGAACGGGCCATCGGGATGGCCGGTCGATTCGTTCCCCGGGGCTCCGGGCCGGCCACCACCTCGGCTACCAGCACCGTGACGTTGTCGTGGCCCCCGTTGTCTACCGCCTCGTCGACCAGGCGGTCGGCGACCTCCTGGACCGAACCTTTGGACAACACCTCGGCCAGCCGCTCGTCGTCCAGCTCATTGAAGAGGCCGTCGCTGCACAGCAGGTACCGGTCACCGTGGACCGGCACCAAGTCCCAGCTGTCGATCAGCGGATCAGCCTCGATGCCCAGGGCCCGGGTCAGGATGTTGCGCTGCGGATGGCGGGCCGCTTCCTCGGCGGTGATCTCCCCGGCTCGCATCAGGTCGGCCACCAGGCTGTGGTCGTCGCTGACCTGGTCGAGGTAACCGGCCGCGAACCGGTAGACGCGGCTGTCACCGATGTTGGCCACGGCCAGGGCGTCGTCCCCGGTGAGCGAATCGACCACCGCCAGGGCACACAGCGTGGTTCCCATCCCCGAAAGGTCCGGCTCGACGGCCGCCCGTTCCAGGATCGACCGGTTGGCGGCACGTACGGCGGCCACCAGGCCCGCCCGGTCGGAACGCTCCAGGCCGACCATCAGGACGCCGACCGCCTCGGCGGCAGCCACCTCGCCCCCCCGGTGGCCACCCATGCCGTCAGCCACCACGAACAGGTCATCGACCATGCCAACAGCGTCCTGGTTGGACGCCCGGATCCGGCCCGTGTGGGTAGCCGTTCCGGCCTCCAGGCGCACGGACCGGGGTCGACGGGACCGCCGGATGGCCATCACAGGGCCCCCAGTGCCGGCCGGGGGCCGCTTGGCCCGGCAAAGAGGGGAAAGGCGGCACCCACGGTGCCGACGATGCTACCGGTCGACCTCCGGGCGGTCCCGGCGCCCACCGGGTGCCGTGCCTCATTACCTCGGATCCCGTTAGCCTTCCCGACGCTGCTCGCGCGAGTGGCGGAATTGGCAGACGCGCAGGATTCAGGTTCCTGTGTCCGCAAGGACGTGAGGGTTCAAGTCCCTCCTCGCGCACCACCCAGCGGGCCGGACCCGGCGGTGGCGGTCGACCTCAGAAGGTCGGGCCCGGCGGGATCTCCACATCGGGCCGTGGCTCGCATCCGGCCAGCTCGGCTACCAGCTCCATCTCGTCGACCGTCGACGGGCGCACGGTGAGCCCGGTGGTCGCCGTGGAGCACCACTGTTCGAACCGTTCGGCGATGCGACGGCGGGACCCGACCAGGGCACCGTCGTCCAGGTAGTCGTCGGGAACCGCAGCAGCCGCCTCCTCGCGACGGCCCGCAACAAACAGCTCAACGATTCGGTCGGCCGCCTCGCCAAACCCCCGCCGCACCATGGCGTCGCGGTGGAAATTATGGGAAGCCGTTCCGTAGCCGCCGACCCGCATGGCCACCCCCGGTCGGACGGCGTCCAGGGCCGCTCCCACGTCGTCAGTCAGGTGCAACGTCGCCCCGGTCTGCACCTCCAGATCGTCCATGGTGCGACCACCCCGCCGCAGACCCTCCGCCAGGTCCTCCTCGTAGAGATGGGCGCTACCCGGCGTGTAGCCGAGGGGTAGCCAGCCGTCGGCTACCTCGGCCGTCAGCCGTACGTTGGCCGGACCGCCGGTAGCCAAGAAAATAGGGATGTCCGCATTCATGTGCAGGATCGAGGTCAGGGGTCGACCGGCCCCCACTGAACCGGGCCCTGTGTAGGGCAGGGATAGCTCTGGGCCGTCGTGGGCCACCGGGCCCTCCCGGCGGAACACCTGTCGGACGATGGTCACGTAGTCCCGGAGCCTCTGGTTCGGACTACCCCACGGCTGGCCGTACCACCCCTCGGCCACCCGGGGCCCCGAAAGGCCCAAGCCGCATACCACCCGACCGGGGGCCAGAGCTTCCAACGTGCCGAACTGCATGGCCGTGGTGGTCGGTGGTCGGGCCGGCACTTGAGCCGCAGCGCTGCCTAACCGGAGGTAGCGGGTGTGGGCAGCCAAGAAGGCAAGTGGGGTGAGGGCATCGGCCCCATAGATCTCCGCCGTCCACACCGAGTCGAAGCCCAGGCGCTCGGCCAGCAGGATCCGGCGTAGAGGAAGCTCGACACGTTGTTCGGACCAGACATCGATCCCCAAGCCGAGCCGCACCGGTCGCCCTCCCGTCGGCCTATGCGTGGACGTCGACCACGACCCGGCCGCGCACCCGCCCGGCCAGGATCTCGGCAGCCACCGTCGACACGTCGTCCAGGCCGACCGTCCGGGTCATAGAAGTCAGCAGATCCCGGTCCAGATCCTCGTCCAAGCGACGCCAGGCCTCGAGTCGCCGAGGTCGCGGCACGTGTACCGAGTGCACGCCACGGAGGGTGACCCCCCGGAGGATGAACGGGAAGACCGTGGTGGTCAGGTCGGTGCCCTGGGCGTTGCCGCAGGCCGCCACGCAGCCCTCCGGTCGGATCTGGGACAGGACGTTGGCCAGCGTGTGGCTCCCCACAGCGTCCACGGCCCCCGCCCACCGGGCTCGGGCCAGCGGACGCCCACCGGCTTCCGAAAGCTCAGCCCGGTCCACGATCTCCGATGCTCCGAGGCCGACCAGGTAGTCGGCCTCCTCGGGACGGCCCGTCGAGGCGTGTACCTCATAGCCACGGGCGGCCAGCACGGCCACGGCCACGCTGCCCACGCCTCCGGCGGCCCCGGTGACCAGCACCGGACCGGCCTCCGGCGTGACGTCGTGATCCTCGAGGGCCAGGACGCAGAGCATGGCCGTGTAGCCGGCCGTCCCAATGGCCATGGCTTCTGCCGATCCGATGCCGTCCGGGAGGAGGACCGTCCACCCGCCGCGGACCCGGGCCCGCTGGGCGAACCCACCCCAGGTTTCCTCACCAATCCCCCAGCCGTTCACGACTACCCGCTGCCCGACCGACACCTCCGGATCGTCGGAAGCCGACACCGTGCCAGCCAGGTCGATGCCGGGAACCATGGGGAAGTTCCGTACCACGGGGGCTGTGTCGGTAACGGCTAGGCCGTCCTTGTAGTTGACCGTGGAGTACTCGACGTCGACCAGGACGTCGCCCTCTGGGAGGTCGTCGTCAGTCAGATCAACGACGGCCCGTTGAAAACCGTCCTCGGTCCGGTCGACCCGCAAGGCTCGAAACATAGGAATCCTCCACTCGTGGCCGGGGCCGGTTGTGGTCAGCCGCCGAACATGGCCAGCCACTGCTCCTCGGAGCGGGGCATGAACACGAAGTTGTCCCGGCGGGTGTCGCCCATTGGCGCCGACGGCTGGGGCGAGTACAGGTGGCCGGGGTACAGCACAGCGTCGTCGGGGACCTTGGCCAAGCGGTGATGGAGGCTGTGGTACAGGGCGGCCGGATCCCCACCGGGGAGGTCGGTCCGACCACAGCCCTCCAGAAACAGTGTGTCGCCGGCCACCAGACGTCCGTCGACCAGAAAGCACTGGCTGCCCGGGGTGTGGCCCGGGGTATGGATGAGCTCGATGTCGATCGCTCCGACCGACACAACGTCGCCACTGTCGTGTCCGACGATCTCGTCGTCGCCCAAGCCCGTCACCTCGGCGATGAACCCGGCCTCGTCCCGCTGGGCGTGGACCGGCACCGAGACCAGCTCCAACAGCTCCTTTGCCCCGCTGATCTGGAAGTCCATCATGGAGCCGCCCACGTGGTCCGGGTGATAGTGGGTGGCCAGCACGCCGGTGCACCGCATACCGTCCGCCTCCAGGACATCCATCAGGCCACCCACGTCGTACGCCGGGTCTACGACGACCGCCTCACCGGCCTCGCGGTCACCGATGAGGTAGGCGAAGTTGACCATTTGGCGGGCCATCGGGTCGGCGGTGGCAAAGTCCCGTCCGGACAACAGTTGGCGGAAGTACAGGTGGTCGTCGGTGCCCGTCCGGCCGTCGATGCTCATGCGGTGGTCATCGTAGGGAGGCGGTCACGCCGGCTCGCCGTCGGGCGGCGGCATAAGGCCCGGCCGGTCGACCCCCGACGAGCGCCTCCAGGCTTCCTCGGCCAGGGACACCACCTCGCGCAGCGGCCGCCCGGTAGCCCGAGCTACTCGTGCCGCATCGTCGTGTTCAGCCTTGGCCCGACCGGCCGACACCTTGATAGCCACGGTGTAGCCGTCGACCTCCACCTCGTGCATGGTCCGGACGGTCGCCCACCGTTCCACCCCGTGGGCACGGACGCCCAGCGAGCCCGTCTCGGCAGTCAGGACCCCGGCCACCGTGGCCACGGCCGCCGGGTCGCACAGGGCGCTGACCACGTGAGCCGGTCGACCCTTCTTCATGACGATGGGGGTCACCCAGGCGTCTCGGGCCCCGGCGGCCAGGCACTCGGCCACAGCGTGGGCCAGGGTCTCCCCGGTGGCGTCGTCGACGTTCACGTCTAGGCGGGTGAGCGGCTGGCCCGAGCCGGGCACACCGACCACCTCGTCGGTGGCCGTCCCCACCACCACCTGGGTCAGGTTGGGGCGCCCTTCCAAGTCCCGGTCCCCGGCGCCGTAGCCGGTGGCCTCCACCACCAGCGGCGGCAACGCGCCCCAGCCGGTGGCTAGTGCGGCCAGCAGCGCCGCTCCGGTCGGGGTGGTCAGCTCGTACGGGACGTCGGTGCCATGGGTCGGCGCCCCGGCCAGCAGCCCCACGGTGGCTGGGGCGGGAACGGGGATCAGGCCGTGGGCCGACCGGACCATCCCTTGGCCGGTGGCCACGCTGGAGGACCACACCTCGTCCACGTCCAACACCTCGAGGGCGGCACACGTGCCGACCACGTCGACGATGCTGTCCAGGGCCCCTACCTCGTGGAAATGGACCTGCGATGGTGGCCGGTCGTGCAGCCGGCCCTCCACCTCGGCCAGCGCCTCGAAGACGGACAGTGCCCGACGGGTTACCCGGTCGGGCAGGGTGGCCTCGCCGATCATGGCCAGGATGTTGGCCGCCGTCCGGTGGACCGTGGTTTCCGTGGCCCCCACCTGGACCTTCGTCCCAGCCAGGCCACACCGTAGGACTGGCTCGGCTTGCAACGTCCATCCGTCGACGGGAAGCCGGTCGACCAGTGCCCGGACCTCGTCCACGTCGGCGCCGGCGTCCAGCAGGGCACCGAGTGCCATGTCGCCGGAGATCCCGGAGAAGCAGTTGAACCAGGCCCGTCGAGTCATCGGGCGTCGGCCCGTCGGGGGCCGAGCTGGCGCACCACGGCACACGCCGCACCAAACCCGTTGTCGATTCCGACCACGGTGAGGCCTGAGGCGCAGGAGGCCAACATGCCTAGCAAAGCGGTCACGCCGTCCAGCGAGGCGCCGTAGCCCACACTGGTCGGAACGGCCACCACCGGTGCACCGGTCAGGCCGCCGACCACACTGGCCAGGGCGCCTTCCATCCCGGCCACCACGACCACCGCATCGGCGTCCTGTACCCGGTCCACGTCGGCCAGCAGGCGGTGGAGTCCCGATACGCCGACGTCGGCCAGCCGGTCGGCGTCGATGCCGTGGGCCCACAGGACCGCTGCGCACTCGTCAGCTATCGGGGCGTCAGCTGTACCGGCGGTGACCACCAGCACCCTCTCGTCACGGACCGGTGCCCGTCGCCAGACCGCGGTCCGGCCGAGGACCGTGCCCGTTGCGTCCACGGCCAGCGCCGCCTCGACCTGAGCCTTGTCGGCCCGGGACAGAACGACCGGGCCGGTGCCGCCGTCCAGCAGCTCGGCTACCACCACGGCTACGTCCTCGGCTGTCTTGCCCGGCCCGTAGACGGCCTCGGGCAGCCCCTGTCGTAACGCCCGATGGTGGTCGATGCGGGCCAGGCCCACGTCGGCGAAGGGGAGGCGCTGCAGACGGCGTACCGCCTGGTCCGGGTCCACCCGGCCGGATGCCACGTCGAACAGCAATCCACGAAGGGCGTCGGCGTCCACGTCACTATCCTTGCCCCTCGTGACCCACCTCGCACCTCCGGACCGTTCGACGTTGGCGTACCTGGGTCCCCAGGGCACCTTCACCGAGCAGGCGCTCTACACCCAGCCCGACCTGGTGTCGCTGGACCTGCAGCTGGCGTCGTCCATCCCGGACGTGTTCCGTCGGGTGGTCAAAGGTGAGGCGTCCCTCGGCTTCGCGGCGATCGAGAACTCGATCGAGGGCAGCGTCAACATCACCCAGGACACCCTGGCCTTCGAGGTCGACCTGTTCATCCAACGCGAGGTCGTGATCTCGATCCAGCTAAACCTGATGGTGGCTCCGGGCACGGCGATGGCCGACGTGGAACGGATCGTCTCGTTCCCACACGCCATCGCCCAGTGCCGGGGCTGGCTGGCCCTAAACCTGCCGGACGCCGAAGTCCAAGCCTCGAACTCCACAGCCGACGCCGCTCGCCTGCTGGCCACCGAGCCCGACGGACGGACGGCGGCCATTGCCCCGAGTCGGGCTGCCGACGCCTATGGGCTGGAGGTGTTAGCCGCCGATGTCGAGGACCACCCCGAGAACCAGACCCGCTTCGTCCTGGTGGCCGCGGACGGGATTCCCGCTCCAACCGGTCACGACAAGACCTCCCTCGTCGTGTTCCAGCGAGCTGACCGTCCAGGGTCGTTGCTGGGGATTCTCCAGGAGTTTGCCGCCCGGTCCCTCAATCTGACCCGGCTGGAGTCCCGCCCCACCAAGCAGAGCCTCGGCGACTACTGCTTCCTGATGGACCTCGAGGGCCACCTAGCCGACGAGCTAGTAGCCGACTGCCTCCGGAACCTCCACATGAAGCATGGCCACGTGAAGTTCCTGGGCTCCTACCCAGCCGCTGGGTCCAACGGGGATGCCGTCCGGCACGAGGCTTCCGAGGCCTCGCTGTCAGCAGACGACTGGTTGACCGACCTCCGGTCGCGCATTCTGGGCTGACTGACCAGCAGCAGCCCCCGGGGCCGGCTGCACCAGGTCGTGAATCCAGGCTCATACGCCGAGGTGTAAGGACCTGCCGTGACCGACTGCCGGTGTGGCGGAGGGAGGGGGATTCGAACCCCCGAAGCCGTGAGGCTCAACGGTTTTCAAGACCGTCGCAATCGTCCGCTCTGCCATCCCTCCGTCGCGCAGCGTATCGGCGGAGGTCCATGGCCTCCGGGGCGCAGGTAGCATCCGGGCCCGAGGAGAGGTGGCCGAGTCTGGTCGAAGGCGCTCCCCTGCTAAGGGAGTATGGGTCAAAAGCTCATCGTGGGTTCGAATCCCACCCTCTCCGCCATCCGAATCCCCCCGAGGTCCCAGCAACCGGCGGTGGACGGTTTCCGGGCCGCCCCTAAACTCGGCTCCCTGCGCTCGTAGCCCAATTGGATAGAGCATCTGATTACGGATCAGAAGGTTGGGGGTTCGAGTCCCTCCGAGCGCGCCAATTCAGCCTGGGTTTTCAACGGCTAGCCGACTAGTGGGTCTGCGGCGTCGTACGGTTCAGCCCCCCTCTTCGGATGCCCGGTCCTAGGCTCCTGCGATGACCACACCCGATCCCCGGCCGGCTGTGGACCCGGCCCTGGTGGACTTCGCCGTCCAGATAGCCCGGGAAGCTGGCACCTTGACACTGCGGTACTTCCACCAGACCGATCTGGCCGTGGAAACCAAGGGTGATGGCACTCCGGTTACCGTCGCCGACCGGGAGGCCGAGCGGCTTCTAAGGAACCGGATTGCCGAAGCCTTCCCCGATGACTCGGTGGTTGGCGAGGAAGAGCCTGACGTCGCAGGGACCTCGGACCGCACCTGGATTCTGGACCCCATCGATGGCACCCAGTCGTTCATCCACGGTGTTCCGCTATACGCCAACCTGGTTGCCCTCGAGGACGACTACGGCCCGGCCGTCGGCGTGATCAACGTTCCTGGCCTAGACGAGTGTGTATGGGCCGGCCGGGGGCGGGGGTGCTTCGTGGACGGGGAACCAACGCGGGTCGGCGACCGAACCGATCTCCAAGGAGCGTGCGTCGTGACCAGCGGTGTCGACTACTGGCCGTCGGCCGCCGCCCTAGACGCGTTCGTTGGGAACGGTGCCGTGATCCGGACCTGGGGCGATGCCTACGGCTACGTCCTGGTGGCTACCGGTCGAGCCGACGCCATGGTCGACCCGGTCGTGAGCCGGTGGGACGTGGCCCCCATGCTGACCATCCTCCCGGAAGCCGGGGGCCTGTTCTGCGACCTATCCGGAACGTTCACCGCTGAAGGCGGCGACGCCCTGGCCACCAACCCGGCTCTAGCCCCCCTGGTGCTGGCCCTCATCGGCCGTACCTGATCGCCGACGATCCACCCCACCTCAGACCAGCGACCGCTCGCCCTCAAAGACCTGAGCTTCTATCCCCCGATCGGCCAGGTCGTCGAGGAAGGCCAGCGGCTCGACCATCTCGGCCAGCCCGACCATCCCCCGCACCAGGTGTCGGTCGGCCAGCAACCACTCCACGGCGGTGGCCGCCACGGCCGCCGCAGCAACCGCCGGACGTTCAGTAGCGCCTAACACCACCACGTCCTCCACGCCGTCGCGTCGACCCCGAACCTCCACCCGGATAGCCCCGTTGCCGCCCTCCACGTGCGGTGGGGACAGCATGGGGAGCGGTGCCGTAAGCCGATCCCGACGGGTGGCAGCGACCCGGGCGGTAACCCGCTCCACCCCGGGGAAGGCGTGGTGGAGGAGGACAGGATCAGGCAGCGCCGCCCGGTAGCAATCGCGGGGACCGACCGGGTCCGGGAACCAGGCCAGTTCCCGACCCGACCCCCCAGCACGCCGAACCCAACCGTCCTCGCGCCAGTCGTAGGAACGGCGGCTCAGGGCACGGTGGTGGACCAGGGCACAGGCTGGCCCGCCGGTACCCGCTTTGGAAACGTGTATCTCTCTGACGGTGTCGAACCAGGATCGTCCGTGGGCAGCCAGGACACAACTGAATCCGGGGGCAAAGCCGGCCCCGATAACCACCGGGACCCTGGCCCGAGCAGCCGCGCCAGCTAGGTGCAGTACGGCGATCGTCTCGGCCAGCCCGTTGCCGACCAGCACGGCCGGCCTACGGGCCCGGATGGCCTCCTCCACGGCCTCCAGCTGGGTTCCCCGGGGGGTGGCCACGACCACGGCATCGGCCTCCAGGTCGGATGGGAACGGGTGGTGTTCCACCTCCACGCGTTCCCCCAACGAGCGCGACACCTGGGCCAGGCGTTCGGCTGACGTGTCGCGCAGGACGATGCGATCCACAGCGTCGGTGCTAAGCAGCTGGCGGACCACCCGTGACCCCACGGCCCCCGCACCCAGTACAGCGACGCGCATCAGCGACGTTCCGGACCGGACAGGAGCCGCCAGCCACCCGACCGGCGGGTGATCCCAGCCCCACCACGGAGCCTCAGGGTCCCGGCGACTGCGGCAGCCACCGAGATGGCGGCGAGAGCTCGTCTGATGACCTGCATAGACGTGGGGCTAGCTGGAATCGAACCAGCGACCTCACCCTTATCAGGGGTGCGCTCTAACCGACTGAGCTATAGCCCCGCAGAACCCGGAACGGTATCCCCGGGGCCCAGACCCTGGCTACTCGCCGGTCGGCGGCGGATCGGGCCCACCTGACGGCACCTCCGCCGGGGTGACCAAGACGTCGCCGCGGCGCAGCCGGCGCTGCCGAACCGCCGTCTCCTCCTCGATCATCGTGAACCGGACACCTCCGGTCAGGTCACTGATCAGGTTGAACAGCACCGCCAGGACCACAGTGATCCCGATACCGCCCACCACCACGACGAGGCCACCCAGCACGAAAATCCGGAAGATCTGGGCCGAGTCGAACTCAAACGACTCCAGAGCGAACAACTCCTCCACGAATGACTCGATCTTGGCGATCGTCCCTGCCTCGTCGGCCGCACTCCACAGCATCTTGGTGGCAATGACCAGAAGGCCCCAGACGCACAGGTACAAGACGAGGCAGACCTTGAGCACCGACCACGGCTCGACGTGGCGGACGAGACGCCGGACTCGACGCACCCGGTAGCCGCCCTTAGGCACCTGGAGTTCCTTTGGCTCCCGAGGTTCGCGGTCCGGTCGTTGGGCCTTGGGGATCCGATCACGGTTGGGTCGGCGGACCAGCCGGGGACGACGGAACAACCGGTCGTCGCGAAAAACCGGGTCGGGGTGTAGGCCCCTGTCATCAACCGGCTCCTCGTCACCGCCTTGGAACTGGCGGGCCAGGAGGTCGGCCGAGGATTCGGTGGTCGGTGGGCCATCCGAAGTGCGGGGCGTTTCTTCCCGTTCGTGCGCCGGAACGTCGTCGCCGGGATCCAGCGGCTCGTCGTCCGACCTGTCGTCTGGGGACGAGCCCTCGATCTGGTCGTCGGCCACGGGCCGGGAGTCTAGGGGTCGCCGTCGACATGGCAGCGGTCGCGGTCGCACGGTACGGCCACCGTCCGAGTCTGTCCCTGGCACCTCGGCCACCGCCACGGTCAGGATGACCAGGCCGAGGGTCAACACCTGTCCGGCATCGACTTCCCGGGGTTCCGCGGTTCCCTCCTCGGTGTGTCGTCGGAGGGGTCGGTCTCGGGAAAGCGTCTGGAAGGAGGGGGTTCTCCCGTCAGCCGGTGGGCCCGGCCTCTGACGATCCGTCGACCACCAGGTCCTCGGTTGGTGCGGGCGACACGGCGGTTACCTCCTGGCCGTCACCGGGAGACATGACTCGGACCCCGGTGGCGTCCCGCCCCTGGACCGAGATCTCGGCGGCCGGCATCCGGATGATCATCCCGGCGGTCGTCACGGCGAACAGGTCGTCGCCCTCCCCGACTACCAGGGCCCCGGCCACTGAGCCACGGTCGTCAGTGGTCCGGATCCCGCGGACCCCCAGCCCGGCTCTGCCCTTGGTACCAAACTCGTCGAGTGCCGTGCGTTTGCCATAGCCCTCGGTGGTGAGGTGCAGGATGGTGGCGTCCTTTCGGGCCACACAGCACGAGACCAGCTCATCGTCGCTACGGAACTTCATACCCACCACGCCGGCGGCATCCCGGCCCATGGCCCGAACGTCGTTCTCGTCGATCCGCAGCGTTTGACCGGTCCGGGACACCAGGAACAGGTCGTCCGATCCGCTGGTCGGCACCACGGCCACCAGCTCGTCACCGTCGTTCAGCCGCACGGCGATGAGGCCGGCCTTCAACGATGAGTCGTAGGCCGTAAAGCGGGTCTTCTTAACCCGGCCACTCCGGGTAGCGAAGAACAGGAAGCGATTCGACTCGTAATCCCGGGTGTCGATGACGGCCTGGATTCGCTCATCGGGCTGGAGGGGCAGCAGGTTCATAATGGACGTTCCCCGCGCCGTGCGACCGGCCGTCGGAACCTCGTGGGCCTTCAGGCGGTAGACCCGTCCCCGGGTCGAGAAGAACAGTAGATAGGCGTGTGCCGTGGTGTGGATCAGGTGTGACACCGCGTCCTCGTCCTTGAGCTTGGCGCCTGTGATGCCCTTCCCGCCGCGACCCTGGGTCCGGAAGGCCGAAGTCGACATGGTCTTCACGTAGCCCGCGGCGCTCATGGCGAAGACCAGTTCTTCGTCGTCAATGAGGTCCTCGATATCCAGCTCACCCGGGTCGTGGATGATCTCACTGCGTCGGGGCGTGGCATGGTCGGCTCGGACGGCAACCAGTTCGTCCTTGATGACAGACAGCAGACGGCCTTCGTCGGCCAGAATGGCCTCCAGCTCGGCGATGGTCTCGCGGAGCTCGGCCATCCGTTCCTCAAGGTTGGTGCGACCCAGTCGGGTCAAGCGGACCAACTGCATATCCAGGATGTGGTTGGCCTGTACCTCGGTGAACTCGAACGGGTCGGCCATCAGACCAGTCCGGGCCGTCTGGCGGTCGGCCGAGCCACGGATCAGGGTGATCACGTCGTCGATCCGCTCCAGGGCCTTGAGCAGGCCTTCCGTAGTGTGCGCCTCGTCCCGTGCTCGGCCCAACCGGAACTCGCTCCGCCGTCGCACCACCTCCACCTGGTGGTCCACATAAGCCACCAGCAGCTCGCGTAGGTCCAGCGTGCGGGGGACGTCGTCCACCAGGGCCACGGTGTTGACCGAGAAGGTGGTTTGCAACGGGGTTCGCTTGAACAGGTTGTTCAGGATCACCAGGGCCGGTGCGTCGCGCTTCAGGGTGATCACGATTCGGGTCAGCCCCTGCGCTGACTCATCGTTGATGTCGGCAATGCCGTCCAACTCGCGGGCATCCACCAGGTCCCGGATCTTGGACATGATCAGGTTGGGGCTGGCCTGGTACGGCAGCTCAGTAACCACGATCCGGCTGGACCGTGGCCCCTCCTCAATGTCGGTCCGGGCTCGCATCCGGACCTGTCCCCTCCCGGTCCGGTAGGCGTCGCGGATCCCGGCCCGGCCGAGGATGAGCGCCCCGGTGGGGAAGTCGGGCGCTGGCAGGTGGGCCATGAGGTCGTCGGGCGTGGCGTCCGGGTGGTTGATCAGGTGAATCGTGGCGTCCACCACCTCTCCCAGGTTGTGGGTGGGGATGTTTGTGGCCATGCCTACGGCGATGCCCTGGCTCCCGTTGACCAGCAGGTTCGGGAACCGGGCCGGAAGGACTTTCGGTTCGGTGAACTCGCCCGAGTAGTTATCGGTGAAATCCACCGTGTCCTCGTCGATCCCTGCCAGCAGCTGCAGGGCGATGGGATCGAGGCGGCACTCGGTGTACCTGGCGGCGGCCGCTGCGTCGTCGGGTGAGTACCCGAAGTTGCCCTTCGGGTGGACCACTGGATGGCGGAGGCTGAAGTCCTGGGCCATGCGCACCAGGGCGTCGTAGATGGCCTGGTCGCCGTGCGGGTGGTACTTGCCCATGACCTCGCCGGTAACCCGGGCGCACTTCATGGTCGGCCGGTCGGGCCGGGCCCCCAGGTCGTACATCCCCCAGAGGATTCGACGGTGGACGGGCTTCAGGCCGTCGCGGGCGTCAGGTAGGGCCCGCGACACGATGACCGACATGGCGTAGTCGAGGAACGACTGCTCCATCTCCTCCTGGATCTCGATGGGTTGAATCGAGCCCAGGTTGGGGGTGTCGTCCTCCACCGGCGGTTCCACAACCTCGCCCATTAGATGTCTAGGAACCGCACGTCGCGGGCGTTGGTTTGGATGAACCGCTTGCGGCTCTCCACGTCCTCGCCCATGAGGGTGGAGAAGACCTCGTCGGCGATGGCCACCATCTCGACCGACACCTGTAGGAGGCTTCGGCGGGCCGGGTCCATGGTGGTCTCTTGGAGCTCGGCGAAGTCCATCTCCCCCAGGCCCTTCAGGCGCTGGAACTCCTTCTTGTGGGACGGGTTATTGGCCAAGAAGGCGGCCTTGGCGTGGTCGTCCTTCAGGTACACCTTTTCGCGTCCAACCACCGTGGAGTACAGGGGTGGCTGGGCGATATACACATGGCCGTTCTCGACCAGGGCCCTCATCTGGCGGAAGAAGAACGTCAGCAGAAGCGTTCTGATGTGGCTCCCATCCACGTCGGCGTCGCACAGCAGGATCACCTTGTGGTACCGGATCTTGCCCACCTCGAAGTCTTCGCCGAACCCGCCGCCGATGGCTTGGATCAGTGTCTGGATCTCCGCGTTCTTGAGCATTCGGTCGGAGCGGGCCCGCTCCACGTTCAGGATCTTCCCCCGGATGGGCAGGATGGCCATGGTGCGGGGGTTCCGGGCCTGAACGGCTGACCCACCGGCTGAGTCCCCCTCCACGATGAACAGCTCGGATTCCCGCGGGTCGCCTGACGCGCAGTCCTTTAGCTTGTCGGGCATGCCGGCCCCGTCTAGGGCGGACTTGCGACGAGCCGACTTTCGGGCGTCCTGGGCGGCCACCCGGGCCCGTTGGGCATTGATCACCTTCTGGACAATCCTTCTGCCCTCCGAGGGGTGTTCCTCTAGCCACTCGGCCAACTTGTCGTTGGTGGTCCGCTGGACCAACGACCTGGTCTCTACGTTGCCCAGCTTTGACTTGGTCTGGCCCTCGAACTGCGGATCAGCCAAACGCACGCTGATGATGGCCGTCAGGCCCTCGCGGATGTCCTCACCCTGGAAGTTACCGTCGTTCTCCCGAAGTTGGCCCCGCTTACGGGCGTACCGGTTCATCACCGCCGTCAGGGCGCTCCGGAAGCCCTCCTCGTGCATTCCCCCCTCGAGCGTGTTGATGCCGTTGGCGAACGAGTGGAGACCATCGGTGTTGAAGCCGGTGTTCCACTGGAAGGCGACCTCAACCTCCTGGCCGTCCTCCTCGCCCTGGATGTGGCCTACCTCGGCGAACAGCGACTCCTTGGAGGCGTTGACGTGAGCCACGAAGTCCCGGATACCACCCTCGTAGCAATGATCGACCTCCTCGTGGTGGTCTCCCTCCCGTTCGTCGCGAAGCCGGATCCTCAGGCCGCGGTTCAGGAAAGCCATCATCTGGAACCTTTCGGCCAGCGTCTGGAACCGGAAGCGGGTGTCATCAAAGATCGAGCCGTCGGGCCAGAACCGGACCGTGGTTCCCGTGCGACCGTCCGGGGCGTCGCCCACGTCGGATAGCCGGGTCTCCAGCCGACCGCCATCCACGAAATCCATGTAATGGTGCCGGCCGTTTCGGTCGATCTCGACCTCTACCCGGCTCGACAGGGCGTTCACCACCGAGATGCCGACCCCGTGGAGTCCACCGGACACCTTGTACCCCTCGCCGCCGAACTTGCCTCCGGCGTGGAGCAGGGTCAGCACCACCTCGGCCGCTGCCAAGTCGTCGTACTGGTGGTGTTGGCCGACCGGAATTCCCCGGCCATCGTCGGTCACCTGGCAGCAATCGTCGTCCTGGAGGGTGACATCGATCGTTGTGCAGTGTCCGGCCATCGCCTCGTCCACCGAGTTGTCGACGACCTCCCAGACGAGGTGATGGAGCCCGGTTGGACCGGTCGATCCGATGTACATCCCAGGCCGCTTCCGGACGGCCTCGAGACCCTCCAGGACCGTGATGTCGGCGGCGCTGTAGGAGGTCTCTGCGCTCATCTTCGGGGCCCTTCCACCGGTGTACTCCCGTACGGGATTCCACTGGCCGGGAAACTATTCGGTACGGTACAAAACCGCAGGTCAGAGGGCCAGTTCACGACTCCGTCAGCCTACCAGCCAGGCCTAGATTCGCCACGGACTAGCGGCCTTTATCCAGACCCCCCGCATGGGCTCTCTGCGGGCCCACAAGGGCTCTCCACGGGCCCCCGCGGGCTCTCCCTGGGGGCCCCCACGTCGGCCCCCGAAAGGGCGTCTTTAGCCCCCTCCGACCGTCTCCACCCGGACCCGGACGGCAACGATCCGACCCGGCCCCACGATGCCCTCCACGCGCTCCAGCAACTGGGCTTCCAGCCAAGCGATTTGGCTGGCCCAGGCAGGGTCGTCAACGGTCACAAGGAGCTCCTTCCTCCGCACGGCTACGGCCTGGATCCGCTCGGCCAACCGCTCCCCCACCACCTCAGGCCACCGCTCAACCAGCATGGTCATGCTGTCGATCTCCGGGGAACCCAGCCCGGCTAGGAGTTTTTCCAGGCTGGCCCGGATGGGGACCGGGCCACGATCTGGGCTCATCCCGGGGTCCCGTCGGACAGGCGTAGCACTGTCCCGGGGGCTACCCCGGCAGGTACCGCGCTGGCCGTGGTCAAGATGGCTTGGGTGGCTGGGAGGAGGTCCACTAGGGCCCGCGACCGATCGTCGTCCAGTTCCGAGAACACGTCGTCCAGCAGGACCACCGGATCGGTCTCTGTTCGGTCGACCACGATCCGGTGGCCGGCCAGCCGGAGGGCCAGGGCCACCGACCGCTGCTCCCCCTGGGAGGCATGGGTCCGTGCCGGAAGATCGTCTACCTCAATGCGAACCTCATCTCGGTGGGGTCCCACCGTGCTCAAACCACGCCGTAGGTCCTCCGGGCGGACTTGTCGGAGCGCAGCGGCCAGGCCGTCGGCCGCCCACTCGTCGACGTAGGTCAGAGCTAATCCTGATCGACCACCCGTCAGCATCCTCAGCAGCCGATCGGCCTCCGGTCCTAGGGCGGTCAGCAGTTCCCTCCGGGCCGCTGTCAGGGCCTCGCCCACCTCGGACAGCTTGGCGTCCCACACGTCTAGCGTGTCGTTGACTTTCGGGGTGGACCGCCCCCGGGCCTGTTTTAGGAGGGCGTTTCGCTGCCGCAGGATGCGGTCTAGGTCGGCTCGGAGCGCCTGGTTCCGGGGCTGTAGGTCGACCAACAAATCGTCGATCAGGGTCCGTCGTTCGGCCGGCCCCCCCTTGACCAGGATTAGGTCATCGGGTCCGAAGACGGTGGTCCGGAAGTAACCCAGGAGATCTCGGCGGCGTTGTACACGATTCTTGTTGACCTGGATCCGGTTCCGCCCCGAGGCCACCAGCTCGGCCTCCAACAGGACCACCCGGTCTCCGTCGACCACCTCGGCCCGAATGGCCGCCCGGTCGGCACCCTTCCGGACCATGGTCTCAGTCGATGCACCCCGGAACGAGGTTCCGCGGGCTAGCCAGGCCAGGCCCTCGAGCAGGTTGGTCTTGCCGTCGCCGTTCGCTCCCACGACGACGGTCACTCCTGAGTCGAGGGAAACCTCGAGCGCTTTGTGGTTCCGGAAGTCGGTGAGCCAGAGCCTCTGGACGGTCATGGCATCCGGTCCGTTGGCCGGGAGGTAGTCCGGTGGGTGTTTAGGACACCCGGACAGGCATCAGCAGGTATAGGAAATGGTCGTTCCCCACACTGCGGAGCACCGCCGGCTTGAGTGAGTCCACGGTTTCCAACCGCACCTCGTCCCCCGGGCTCACCTCGAGGCCGTCCAACAGGTACTCGGGGTTGAAAGCCACCGTTAGGTCTGACCCGGAGTACTCGGCATCCACGGTCTCTCGGCCCTGACCCACGTCCTGGGTGATGGCCACCAGTTCCAGCCCGTCGGCCGACATGGTCAGCCGGACAGGTGTGGCGTCCCTGGCCATAATCCCTACCCGGCGTACCGCTTCTAGGAAGGCCACCCGGTTGACAACCAGGGCGTTGGGGTGGCTATCCGGGATAAGGCCTCGGTAGTTGGGAAATTCGCCCTCAATGAGGCGGGTCACAATTTGAACGTCGTCGATGGTGAACGAGGCATCACGATCACCTAGGCGGATGGTGAGGCCTGAGGCGTCGTCTAGTACCCGACCCACGGCGTCTAGGGCCCGGGACGGAACGAGCACGGTCTGATCGCGACCCAGGATTTCGGTACCGGGAAGGTCCCGAACGGCCAGGCGGTACGAGTCAGTTGCCACGAACCGCAGGCCATCCTCCTCAGCAGCCATTAATACGCCAGTGAGGATGGGTCGGGCATCGTCCAGGCTGGCCGCCTTGACTACCTGGTCCAAGGCGTCGGCCACCATCACAGCGTCTAGGTTCACCGAATCACCGCCGGGCTCTTCGAATCGCGGGTACTCGTCGGTCGGCATGGTGCGGAGGCTGAAGTCCGACCGGCCGGCCACCAACGTGGCCCCGTCGTCCCCGGCGGAGAACTCCACTTGGCCAGCATCCAGGGATCGCACAATGTCTGATGCCAACTGGGCAGACAACACCACCGACCCATCCTTCTTCCCTCCCACCTCGGCCTCAACCCGGATGGTGAGATCCCCGTCGCTACCCGTGACAACCAGACAATTTCCAGTCAACTCGAGGTGAAGTCCGGAGAGAACCGGGTGGGAGCCACTCCGACCTGATACGGCGCGACGGGCGGTGGAGAACGCTCGGTCCAGGACGTCGCGCTCGCAGTGAAACTTCACAGGGGAGTCACTTTCAGTTGGCCGGAATTCAATTCTGGTAATAGCAGTAATAGGTACTGTGGATTGTGGAGTATCTCCCATCTTCGCAGGTCACAGTGATGATGGTGGGTTGGTGGTTGTCCACCGTCGTCCCCAGGGATGATTGTTGGTACGGCCGCTGGTGTGGACAGGTTGGTGGTCGTCCACTGGTAGTACACAGAACAAGCCACCAACCCGAAAGGCCGGATCAGTTGCGAGACCGGACGGCGGACACGAGTGCCGACACCTGGTCGTAGATGTCACGGCGTTCGGCCATCAGGCGACTGATCTTGTCCACGGCGTGGATAACTGTGGTGTGGTCACGTCCTCCAAATTCCCGGGCGATAGCTGGATAGCTGAGGTCGGTGATCTCCCGGAAGACGTACATAGAGACCTGACGGGCGGTAACGAGTGGACGGCGCCGGCTGGCTCCGACAAGGTCCTCTCGGCTAAAGCCGTAGATCTCTGAGGTCTTGGTCAGGATGAGGTCCGGCGTAATGACCAACGGTGAGGTTGTGGAGATGAGGTCTCCCAGGATGCTGAGGGCCAGGTCTTTGGTGCAGGGTTCGTTGTTGAGACTCGAGTAGGCCGTGACCCGGGTCAGAGCACCTTCCAGTTCGCGGATGTTGTCGGTGACGTTCTCGGCAATGAAGAGGAGGACGTCGTCGGGGACCGGGCCGCCGCTTGGGCTGCCGACCCCCTTATTGCGGAGGATAGCTAGGCGGGTTTCGACGTCCGGCGGCTGGATGTGGGTGACCAGGCCCATCTTGAACCGGCTACGGAGCCGATCTTCCAGCGTCGAAATGGAATCCGGGGCACGATCGCTAGTTAGGACGATTTGACCACCGTCGCCCTGGATGGAGTTGAACGTGTGGAAGAATTCCTCCTGGAGACCTTCCTTTCCTTCCATGAACTGGATGTCGTCCACCAGGAGTACGTCGTTACGGCGGTAACGCTCTTTGAACTCAGGGAGCTGCTTGTTACGGATGGCCTCCACAAAACGGTTCATGAATGTTTCGCTGGACACGTAGCGGACCTGGTATGTCGGGTAGTGGGCGGTGACGTAGTTACCTACGGCTTGCAGGAGGTGGGTCTTACCGAGACCGGCGTCGCCGTAGATGAACAGAGGGTTGTAGGACCGGCCGGGGGTCTCGGCTACCGCTTGGGACGCAGCGTGGGCGAACCTGTTGGAGGTCCCGATGACGAAGTCCTCGAAGGTCAATCGACCAGCGAACGGAATATCGGTGCGTGTCGCTGTGGGTCGGGTCAGGGGATCGAGGGCTGAGGCGACCGGTGGTTCGGAGAGGGTGCGTGGGTCCGTTGTTTGGGGAATCAGGTCGAGCAGGGCCGGGTCTTCGTCCGGGTGCTCGCGGATCACGATGCGTAGCGTCAGTTGGT
>JAKURX010000260.1 GCA_022451505.1 Acidimicrobiales bacterium
GGCGACCAGGGCACCGTCCTCCCACGCCTCGCGTCGGCCCCGGTAGAGGTCCACGATGATCCGAGCTCGGGAGGTAGCCGTCGACACGTCACCACTGCGAACCCAACCCATGGTGCGGTTGGGCCGAACAGGCACCGACACCCGCAGCCAGTCCTGTTCGGAGTCAAGGACCAGCAATGTCCGTGGCCCGTTTCCGGGCCCGGGATGGGGAAGCAGCCACCGGGCTTCGTCGTCGTCCGTATCGTCGAACACCTCGAGAATGTCCACCGCGGCGACCGCCACCACGAAGGGCGTGTCCGGCGTAGCTGAGGGGGATGTCGGCTCCGGTTCGGGAATGGTTGTCGCGGCGGTCCACCGGGTGGTGGAGGGCAGCACCATCGTTGTTGGGACGACAGTACTGGGGGCTGCTGTGGTGGTTACGACAGTGCTCGGCGGGGCCGTTGTCGAAACCGTGCTACTGGAAGGGGCGGTGTCATCGGGGCCAGCCGCCATTGTCATATCGGCACCACCACCCGCCGGTCCGATGTCGGCCATTCGCACCGGCTCAGGGACCGGGTCCGGAAGGCTCACCTTGTCCTCAGCACACGCTCCGGCGATCATGAGGAGCACGAAAACGATCGAACCGACCCGTAGCGAATCTCGCATAGTTCCTGTCTAGCCGCCGGCTGGAGGTTCGTCAGGTGGGAGCGACTGGGCGATGGGCGACCCGTCCCGAGGTAGGTGGGCTCAACAGCGGAGGGTCGAAGCGGGGTAACGGGAACGGACTGTCGATTCGTCCGATGAGTTCGACCAAGACCCGGGCCAGAGCCCGGCTGTCTCCCAGTGCCGTGTGCGCGTTCTCCAGGGGGATATCAAGGGCCCCGGCTAGTTCCCCGAGCCGACCAGGCAGCCCAAGTCCCTTAGCCAAGCCCAATGTGTCGACGGCATCGATGTTGAGAGGTCCGAGCCCCGCCCTATCCCACTCGGCACAAAGGAACCCCCTATCAAAACCCGCATTGTGAGCAACTGGAACACAACCGCTCAAGAAGTCAACCAGGTCTCCGGCGATGTCGAGGAAGGCCGGCGCATCGGCCAGCCAACTGGTCTGGATACCGTGGATGTCGGTCCGGCCGAGGTCGGCGGTCGCTGGGTCGATGAGCGTCGTCCACTCCCCCGCTGGTCGGCCCTGGTCGTCGATTCGGACTACGGCTATCTCGATGACCCGGCCCACCGAGGGATCCAGACGGGTCGTTTCTACGTCAAAGCAGGCGAAGACGGTCTCGGTCACACTCCTGCGGCCCTCGACTGGGACGCCCCGGCGTAGTCGTTGATGCCCAGGGCTGACCGATGGTCGGCAGTGGACCCCATCATCACGTCGTCAAGCGGGATACCGATCGCGTCCGCCGATCGTACGAGCCCGTTGAAAATGGCGATCGTCGCCGCCGCCTCGACAAGACCGGCAGGACCAACGGCGGCCAGCATCTCATCGGCCAGGGCCGATGCCTCGAAAGGGTCCCGGTTGGCAATCTCGGCGTACCGAAGCAGTAGGTCCCCGTGGTCGACCCCAACGGCGCTGCCTTGGCCGACCGCGCTGGCCAGATCCACCTCCCGGTCGGTTGCGTTGCTGCTCGCACGGAGCAGCATCACATGCGCGGCCGTTCAGTAGAAGCACTCATTGAGTGCCGAGGTGCGGGCGGCCAGTAACTCAACCTGAGGTCGGGCCAGGGCCCGGTGTTCCCACACGAGGGACACAAAATCTTCGCCGCCCGCGTACATGCTGGCCACAAGATCCATCCGGGTCTTGTTGTCAGCTGGGACGTAGGACAGGGCGCGGGCAACGTTTGGCCCCACCCACCCGTCGACCTTCCAGGGCACGAACGCCCCGCCCTCCCCGAGGCCCGCGGGAATCATCCGTGATGGCTCTCCGGGCTCCGCTTTAGGGAAAGCCTGGAGGGGGCGCTCGAGTAGGACGCACAGCAGGTCGACGGGCATCAGGACAACGATCACCGCGACCAACTCGGCGTACCGGC
>JAKURX010000261.1 GCA_022451505.1 Acidimicrobiales bacterium
TGGGTCCACGGTGGCGGATTCACAGCCGGCTCAGCGAGCCAGGACCTCTACGACGGCGGGCCGCTCGCAACGCGCGGGGATGTCGTCGTCGTCACGATCAACTACCGACTGGGCGCCCTCGGCTTCTGCCACCTCAGCCCGCACCTGGGCGAGCGGTTCAACTCGACGGGCGTCAACGGCTTCCTCGACCAGCTCCTGGCCCTGGAGTGGGTCCGCGACAACGTCGCGGCGTTCGGTGGCGACCCCGCCCGGGTCACCGTCGGCGGCGAGTCGGCAGGTGCGTTCAGCGTCTGCAACGTGCTGGCGTCACCCCACGCCGACGGGCTCGTCCAGCGGGCCATCGCCCAGAGTGGCGCCGCCCACAACACCCACGATCCCGAGTCCGGCAAGGAGATCTCGGCGCAGTTTCTCGCCGCCCTCGGCGAACCCGATGCCACAGAACTGCTCGAGATCGACGCCGACCGGATTCTCGAGGCGCAGCAGCAGGTGATCACCGAACGCAGCACCCGGCCTGCACACGGCCCAGAGCCCTTCTACCCGGTCTGGGGCCACGAGGCCCTGCCCCGGGCGCCCCACGAACTGATCGCCGACGGGGCCGGGAGCGAAGTCGCCCTCCTGACCGGTACCAACGAGGACGAGATGGCCCTCTGGGGCGTAACCGGCCTCAGCGAGGACAGGGTCCACCGCTACACCGCCCGGATGTCACCCGATGCCGACGCCGTGCTGGCCTGCTACCGGCAGCGGCTCTCCGACGTGGAACCCGGATGGGTGGCCTGCGCCATCGGCACGGACCGGGTTTTCCGGATACCTGCCGTGCGCCTAGCCGAGAACCGCCACGCCAACGGTGCCGCTACGTGGATGTACCGCTTCTCGTGGGACTCCCGGGCGTTCGACGGACAGTTCGGTGCCGCCCACGCCCTCGAGATCCCGTTCACGTTCAACACCCTCGACGGTCCGGGCACCGATGCGTTCCTCGGCGAGGGCCCCCGCCCCGACGCCCTCGCCGAGACCATGCACGGCGCCTGGATCGCGTTCATCTGCGACGGCGATCCCTCGACCCCCGCCCTCGGTGACTGGCCACCCTACGAACCCGACCGCCGCCTCGTGATGGACCTCGACGACGAGTGCAGCCTGCTCACCGACCCGGAGCCAGAGGAACGGGAGATCTGGGAAGGCGTGGTTTCTTGAGCAGCGAGACACTGCGGGTCCTGGTCATGGGCGGCACCCAGTTCAACGGCCTGGCCCTCGTCCACGAACTGGCTCGCCGTAGCCACGAGGTGACCATCCTGAACCGGGGGATAACCGAGGCGCCGCTTCCCGACGGCATCAAGCGGCTGAAAGCCGACCGCTCCGACCACGACCAGGTCCGCGAGATTCTCAGAGACCAGAGATTCGACGTCGTCCTGGACATGACGGCCTACCACCCCCAGGACGTGGCACTCATGGTCGAGATCCTCGACGGACGGGTCGACCATTACGTGTTCGCCAGTTCCACCGTCATCTACTCAGCCACCGAACGACTTCCCATCAGGGAGGACCACCCCGAGGAACGTGGCGACGACCAAATCGAGTACGGGATGCACAAGTTGCTCTGCGAAGACCTACTCACCGAGGCCCACTCGGAGCGTGGCTTCCCGGCTACCACGGTGGCCTTCGCCATGGTCTATGGACCTCGGAACATCATTCCCGACCGGGAACAGCGCATGTACGCCCGTCTGGAGGCCGGACGACCGGTTCTGGTTCCCGGCGACGGGACCACGGTCGGCCAGGGCGGCCACGTCGATGACCAGGCCCGGGCCCTCGAGGCTTTGATGGGCAATCCGGCCACGTTCGGCCGGCGGTACAACCTGACCGGGCGCGACTACTTCACCGACCTCGGGTACGTGCACACCACCGCCGAGGTACTGGGCGTCGAACCCGACATCCGGTTCATCCCCGCCACTTTCATGGAGGACCTCTGGGACGGTCTGATCGAGTTCGAATCGGGCGGGCAGTCCCGGGCCAACA
>JAKURX010000262.1 GCA_022451505.1 Acidimicrobiales bacterium
TCCTGGAGGCTCCCGCCTACGACATCTCCAGCACCGAGGTGCGCCGAAGGGTGGCCGCCGGCGAGGCGATCTCGAACCTGGTGCCTGCCGGGGTGGCCTCGGTGATCGAGGAGGTAGGGCTCTACCGGGAGGTCGGGTGACCGACTTCGAGAGGCCACGCGTGCCTGGAAGTCCAACCGGAGCTGAGGACACCGTCCTAGACGTGGAAGACCGGGAGCGGCACGGCGCGTCGTTCCTTCCCATATCCAGACAGGCCGCCCTCTGGCGCTGGGGCTTTCCCCTGGTCGTTTTGGCCATCATCGTCTGGTCGGCTGTGCTGCTCTTGGGCGGCCTGCAGACCATCCTGGATAGCGAAGAGGGCCGAACGCGCGAGGCGATCACCGACCCGGCCGCCCCGGGGTTTGAGGCGTTCGTCGAGCAGACATGGTCGATGCTCGTCGTGACTGAGGATGAGGCGGGCGGGCTGGCTCAGGTGGCTGTGGTGGCTGTCGCCGACCGAGAGAGCGGTGGCGGTACCGTCATGTTGATTCCGCCCGAACTGGTGACCGCCGGTTGCCCAACCGGAGTGTGTCGCCTCGACGACGTCTACCGAGATGGGGGGGTGGAGGCTCTCCACACCGTGGTGGCCAGACGCTTGGACGTGGAGTTCACCGATGCAACCTTGCTGACCCCGCCCCGTTGGGCGACCCTGGTCGGCCCGGTGGCCCCCATTCCTGTTGAGGTTGAACACGACCTGATCGAAACTGGGCTGGACGGCACCACGGTGATCCGCTTCCCGGCCGGGGAAGTTCGAGTAGCCGCCGATGATGTTGTGGCCTTCATGGCTTTCTCCGACGATGGAGCGGACCAGGATCGGTTACAACGCCAAGGCATCATCTGGCGGTCCTGGTTGGCCCAAGTGAGAACCGGAGGGAACACCGCGGTAAACCTCCCCGGTATCGACCTTCCGGTTGTGGAGGTCGCTGCTACCCTGGCGGCCGGTCCGACCGTGGTTGTCGACAGCCTTTGGTCGTACTCCGGGGGAGAGCTGGTTGTCGACCCGGCCCACCTCGAGCAGCGGATCCTCGACATGTTTCCCTTCCCTATTCCCCTCCAGCCGGGTCAGCGGGCCACGGTCCGACTCCTCAACGGCACCGGCGACCCGTCATTCGACGCGCCGGCCCGCAAGGCGGTACGAAAGGCGGGAGCCGACGTCATCGTGGTGGGGAACTTCCGCAACGACCACGTCATCCAGACCCGCGTCGTGTACCGAGACCCTGAGATGGCCGCGAAAGCTACCGCGCTGGCCGCCGCCCTGGGGGCGAGGGTGATCCACGACGACATGGTCAGCCCTGTGGCTGACCTAACTGTCCTAGTGGGCAAGGACTTCCACTTGCTGAGGGGCTAGCGTCGCCCGCCACGTGACCACCGAACCTTCCCGCGCCACCGAACCTGAGGGGTTCCTCGCCTGGTCGCAAAGGGCAGCCCGTATCGCCTCGGACAAGTTGGGTCGTGCCACGATGATCCTCGACGTCGGCGAAGTGCTTGCGGTGACCGACCTGTTTGTTATTACCAGTGGAAGCAGTACCCGACACGTCCGCACCTTGGTGGAGGCGATCGAGGCCGAGGTCGTCGCGGTGGGTGGTCCCTCCCCACGAAGCGTCGAGGGCCGTGATTCCTATCAGTGGGTTCTCATGGACTATGGGCCATTCGTCGTTCACGTATTCGACGAGGAGCGTCGGGCCTACTACGACCTGGAGAGACTCTGGTCGGACCGACCCGTAGTGGCCTGGCAACCGTCATGATCGACCTGTACAGCGACACGCAAAGCCGTCCCACCAGGGCCATGCGGGAGGCGATGGCGGTGGCCGAGGTGGGTGACGAACAGTCCCGTACCGATCCGACGACCATCCGTTTGGAGGAGAGGGTGGCCGCCCTGCTGGGCAAGGAAGCGTCGGTGTTTCTTCCTACCGGGACGATGTGCAACCTTGTTGGGGTGGCCCTCCACACTCGGCCGG
>JAKURX010000263.1 GCA_022451505.1 Acidimicrobiales bacterium
GACTCGTGAGGACTGGTGGTACCCGTCCTATATCGAAGACGTGTGCCCGGGCCTGCCCGATTGGGAGGCTTTGAACTCTTGTGCGGACATGTTCGCTACGCCTGATTCAGGCGGCAAGGGTCGTTTCTTGGGTGGTCCGGTGGACTGGCTCAAGGGCGATCAGGAGCGGGTCGAGGGCCTGGAAATGGACTTCATCGTCGAGAACGCGGGCACCGCGGGTGCCTTGTGGTCGGCTTTGGAGGCTGCTTCGGCCAACAACGAGCCGATCGTGTTGTTCAACTGGACGCCGAACTTCATCGAAGCGATGTATGACGGCAAGTTCATTGAGTTCCCGACGTTTGCTGACGAGTGTCGTACCGACGCTTCGTGGGGGATCAACCCGGAAACCACCCATGACTGCGGGAACCCGAAGGACGGGTACCTGAAGATCGGTGTGTGGGAAGGGTTCCCGGCCAAGTGGCCGAACGCTTACGCGGCGGTTCAGAACATGAACCTCTCCAACTTGGACGTCGCCGAGTTGGCCATGTACGTCGACATCGACGAGATGGAGCCTGAGGATGCGGCCGCCTTGTGGCTGGCCAACAACGAAGCCCGCTGGAGCGCATGGATAGCAGACTGAACGAAACGCTGACCTAGTCAGCAACAGCTAAGCGGCCCCGGTGGGGGCAGATGCCCCGCCCGGGCCGCTTGCTCTTTTCAGAGATCAGGTCCCGGCACCGACGATCCGACTACCAGACCCACTGGGCTGCCACAGCCGGGCCGCGAGATTGCGCGCCTCATTCCTAACGGGGACGTACCCAGTCCCGGCAACCCACGTCCCTGCTGTCAGTTCCATGCCCGCTGTCAGACCGCCCAGGAGGGGGGTCGCCAATGTGTGGAAACCTGAGCTGGTGGCCGTCGGCATGAATACTCCCCACCTGGCCGCCTGCCATGTCCGAGCACCATCGCCCTGAGCCCTGCCCCCTCGATGGCGACAGTGATCGCTCAAAGAAATCGCGAAAGAAGATGTCGAACCATAATGATCCGCCAACGACACCTGAGGCCTCCATGCCCTAGTGTCGGCCCCGGTATGGGGCCCAGGCCCCCTCTGTTGGTTCGCTGCTCTACTGGTGGCCTCAGCCGACACCGAACCGAGATGACAACGTGAGGGGAATCAGGGTCGCCGATGAGCGAAGCCAAGATCAGCTGCCGGAACGTGTGGAAACTGTTTGGTTCGGATCCGGAGAAGTTCCTGGCCGCCCACGACGGAGTCCCGGACACCGAGGCCCTCACGGCCGGTGGCTACATCCCGGCGGTTCGTGACGCAACTGTAGATGTTCACGAGGGTGAGATCCTGGTCCTCATGGGCCTTAGTGGCTCGGGGAAGTCCACGCTCGTCCGGTGCATGTCGCGGCTCATCGAAGCGACCGCCGGCGAGATTGACTTCGACGGACAGGACCTACGTGCCGCATCCGAGCGGGAACTGGTGGAGATACGCCGCCACAAGATGGGGATGGTCTTCCAACACTTTGCGCTCTTCCCGCACCGGACGGTGCTTGAAAACGTGGGATTCCCTCTCGAGGTCCAGGGGGTCGACCTCGCCGACCGGAACGCCAGAGCGTTAGAGATCATCGACCTGGTCGGACTGCATGGGCGCGGTGATTATTACCCCAGGGAACTCTCCGGCGGCCAGCAACAGCGGGTGGGTATCGGCCGCTCCCTGGCCGTTGAACCCGACGTCTGGTTCCTTGACGAGCCGTTCTCCGCTCTCGATGCCCTCATTCGGCGGGAGATGCAGGACGAGTTCCTCCGACTCCAGTCCACACTCCAGAAGACAATCGTTTTCATTACCCACGACTTTGACGAGGCCATCAGGCTCGCCGATCGAATCGCCATCATGCGCGACGGCGTGATCGACCAGCTAGGTACTGCTGAGGAACTGATCACCAACCCGGGGTCTGACTACGTCGCTGCTTTTACCAAGAACGTCTCCCGGGCCAAGCTGCTTCGG
>JAKURX010000264.1 GCA_022451505.1 Acidimicrobiales bacterium
GTCCCCGGACCGACTCACAGCGCCGTTGGCCCTCTTTCGGTTACTCGGCACGCCTGGAGAGGCATTGCGCGGTCAGGCAATGGCCCACGCAGTAATCCTTATGGTTCTAACTGCATGTGCGGTTCTAGCCATCGAGCGTGTGAGAGGCCCCATTCGGGGGAACTTATTAGCGGGCTCCATGTCGAAGGTGTTGGCGTGTCCTATGGGGAGCTGGCCGTGCTGGAGAACCTCGATCTTGTGGTTCAACGGAGTGAGGTGGTTGTCCTTCTCGGCCCGAGCGGCAGCGGTAAGACAACCTTGTTGCGGGTAGTGGCCGGGCTCCGGCGCCCGGATTCGGGCCGGATCCGTTGGGGCGGTGAGGACCTCACCGACATAGCGGTCCACCGGCGTGGTGTGGGTCTCGTGTTTCAAGACAACGCCCTGTTTCCCCACCGCGATGTAGAGGACAACGTGGCATTCGGGCTCCGCGTGGCCGGGGTCCCGGTTGGGAGCCGTATCCGCCAGGTGGCAGAGATGCTAAGACTCGTCGGACTCGACGGTTTCGCCGCCCGGTCGGTGGACACCCTGTCGGGGGGGGAAGCACAACGGGTCGCCCTGGCTCGGGCCCTGGCTCCTGGTCCACGGCTTCTGCTCCTCGATGAGCCGTTCGGGTCTCTGGATCGGGTGTTGCGCGACCGGTTGGTCGGGGAGGTGGGCGACCTACTGCGCTCGCTCGGCCAGACTGCGTTGCACGTGACCCACGACAGGGACGAAGCATTTGCGATAGCTGACCGGATCGCCGTGTTGGGCAAGGGCCGAATCCAGCGCATCGGCACCCCGGCGGAAGTGTGGGCCGAACCGGGGACCGTGTACGTAGCCCGGTGCCTGGGTCACGTAAACCTGGTTGAGTTGGACTCCCGTGGCCGGTGTCCTCTGGGTCGCCTGGCTGAGGGTGCGGGAACGGTCCTGGTTCATGGCGATCGGGTGGTTATCGGCCCGTCAGGGGACGGCGGAGGTCCGGCGGGCACGGTGGTTGAATCGGTATTCCGCGGTGAGATCACCCTGGTTCGGGTACGGGTCGGGGACTTGGTCATCGGTGTTCCGTCTACCGCGGGGGTCGATGTCGGGAGCGAGGTCACTGTGATTTTGGAGCCTGGAGCGGTGGTCCCGCTGGACTGACGCCGTCCGCGACGAAGCGGACCCGAGCCGATCAGGGTTTCAGTCGATGGGAACCAGTAGGGCGAGCTGACGGCTCCGGGCCACCAGGGTGCCGGCGGCGTCCCATAGTTCGCCGGTCTCGATCATCCTTCCGTCGGTCAGGTCGTCGGTGAGGAATCGGCCGCGTACCCATCCCGGAGCTGGCCGGGCTCGGAAGTGGACGGTCAACTCGATGGTCGGCACCCAGCCGACCCGTCCTAAAAGTCGGAAGATCGACGGTGGGAAGGCATCGACAAACAGGGCCAGGGCGAGCAGGTCAGGTGGGCGTCCGTCGCGGAAGCGGATCCAACCGGTGGTCTCGGCGCGGTGGCCTGAAGCGTCGTCGGGCATGCGCGTCTCGACGTGGTCCTCGAGGTGGAGAACCACCCCCTGCTCCTCTGGTGAGCGGGGCTGGCACTCCTCGGGCGGCGGGAGGGAGGGAGGCGGCACGGTGAGGGTGGGTGAGGGTGTTTCCCCTAGTTGCCCGAAAGACCCGATGACCTCCAGGCGCCCTACCTCCTCCTGGGCCAACGTCGCTCGCACTGTCGATACTCGTCGACCGGTGCGGATGGCCTCGGCGGTGATCTTGGCCGGCGCGTCGCTAGTGGCCGGTCGCAGAAAGTGGACGGTCACGGTGAGGGGATCGGTGTAAGGGCCGACCTGTTGCATGGCCGCGATGGCCACGGCCGTTAGGTACCCGCCGTTGGGGTTGGCGTCGATGTTCCAGGCCTCGCTGATCTGGGCGCTGAACCGGCCGTTTCCGTGGTTGTCGACCGCTGTGTCGTCGTCGAATCGCCACCCCATGAGGAGA
>JAKURX010000265.1 GCA_022451505.1 Acidimicrobiales bacterium
CGTCCGCAGCACCGAGCTCTGGACCTCCACAGGCCACTACTGCCTGAACGGCATTACCCGGGAGGTCGTGCTGGAAGTGGCCGAGGCAGACGGGATGGCAACCCGTCAACAACCCTTCTCGCTCACCGACGTCTACTCGGCCGACGAAGCATTTGTCACCGGCACCTTCGGCGGTCTGACCCCTGTGGTCGCCGTGGATGGGCGAACGATCGGCAACGGGTCTGGGGGTCCGGTCACGGCCCGCCTCCGGAGTCTCTACGGGAAGGCCTTGGCCGCCGACCTCAACCGATGACGCTGCGGATCAACTGCTGGTCGGGCCCGCGGAACATATCCACAGCGCTTATGTACTCGTTCCGGCAGCGGGCCGACACCACGGTCGTCGACGAACCCATCTATGCCCACTACCTCGAGGCGAGCGGCCGGAATCACCCGGGGCGTAACGCCGTCCTGGCCGGCCAGGACTCAAACGGTGCCCGCGTTGTGGAGGAGGTAATCCTTGGTCACTACGAAACCCCGGTTGTCTTCTTCAAGCAGATGTGTCACCACCTAGTGGGCCTGGACCGGTCATTCCTGGGTTCGTGCCACAACATCCTCCTGATCCGCGAGCCCCGACAGGTCCTCCGATCGCACTCGGTCAACCTGCCCGACGTGAAGGTGACCGACATCGGACTCGACGTGCAGGTCGACCTGTTGGAGACCATCCTCGCAAACGGCGATCCGCCGGTGGTAGTGGACTCGGCGGTCCTTCTGGGCGATCCGGGCGCGGTACTGGCCAAGGTCTGTCAGCGACTCGACTTGCCGTTTGAGGAGGCGATGCTGTCCTGGCCGGCTGGACCTAAACCCGAGGACGGAGTGTGGGCCCAGCACTGGTACCAGAATGCCCACCGGTCGACCGGGTTCGAGGCCGGTATTCCGGGTACCGGGTCGCTTCCCGATCGCCTCGAGGCTGTCCTAGCCGAGGCCCAGCCCCTTTACGATCGGTTGGCCGAGTTCTCATTAGCCCCCTCCTGAGGGCCACATGGGAGACTCAGGCATGTCCTGGATCGAAACGGTGCCAGATAGCGAGTGGCCGTCCGATGACAACCTGCGCGAACTACACGGCGATGTGGTCGATCCTGGATCCAGTCGGGTGGACCACATCATGGCGGTGCACTCCCTTAACCCACGTGGGATGGCCGCACACCAGTCGGTGTACTCATCCGCGATGGCCGGAACTCCATCCCTGCGGAAGGTCGAACGGGAGTTGATCGCCCTGGTGGTCAGCCTGGAGAACCACTGCCATTATTGAGTGACTCATCATCGGCGTGGTCTACGCCGACTCCTGAGAGACGACTCTCTACTGGCCCTGGTCGAGGCCGACTGGCGGAGTGCCCCGCTCGACGACCGGCGTCGGGCGATGCTCGGGTTCGCTGTCAAGTTGACGGTCCGACCAGCAGAGATGTCCGAGGGCGACCTGGCACCTCTCCGGGCAGAAGGGTTCACCGATCGCGACATCCTCGACATCGTCGAGGTCACCGCCTACTACGCCTACGCCAACCGGATCGCTGACGGGCTGGGGCTGCAGCCCGAACCGTGGATTCCCGAGGACAGCTGAGGAGATCGCCAGCCAGACCGATGGGGCAACGGGTTTAGAGCCGTGCTCCTATACCAAGTTGTTCTGCGTTGTCTAAGGCCCTGATGGCAGCCGCAGCGCGCCCTGGGTCGCGCACCTGCTCATCCACTGGCGATCCATGTCACGTTCCCACCACCGATCCGTCGGGGGCCACGGTGACCTGCTGGCCGGTTCGAAGCGAGGAGTGCTGATCTTCGGCCAACACCACGACCGGGATTGATTCGCCGTAGAGCTCATCCGCCACGATCGCCCCACGGGTGACGATCTCGTCCGGTTCGAGGAGGAGGATCGCCGACGGAGCGGTCCCGGCCCGTATGCCCTCGGCGATCACGGAACTTCCACCACTCGATCCCCGGCCAAACGGCATGAT
>JAKURX010000266.1 GCA_022451505.1 Acidimicrobiales bacterium
GGTGCCCCCGGTCCCCCCCGGGCCCCCGGGGGGGATCTGGTGGTCGACGTGGGCACCAACGCTGAGATCGTCCTGGCCGGCCACGGGCGAATCCTCGCCGCCTCCAGCCCCACCGGCCCGGCCTTCGAGGGAGCGCAGGTCTCAAGCGGCCAGCGGGCCACCGCCGGGGCCATCGAACGGGTACGGATCGACCCAGAGACCGGTGAGCCTCGCTTTCGGGTCATTGGTGCTGAGCCGTGGTCCGACGAGGAGGGTTTCGCCGAGGCGACCTCGACCACCGGAGTCACCGGGATCTGCGGCTCGGGGATCATCGAGGTGGTAGCCGAGTTGCTCCTGGCTGATCTACTGAGCGCCGATGGAGTGATCGGAGGCGCCGGGACCCGCCCGTCGTCCCGCCTCCAACCCGACGGGCGAACTCGGTCCTACCTCCTCCACGAACCCGACGGCGAGGGACCCCGGATCCTGGTTACCCAGAATGATGTCCGGGCCATACAGCTGGCCAAGGCGGCCCTCTACGCCGGGATCAGACTCCTCATGGACCACCTAGACGTCGACGACCTGGACTCCATCGGGTTGGCTGGCGCTTTCGGCAGCCACATCGACACCCTGCGGGCCACCGTTCTAGGCCTCATCCCCGATTGCGACCCCGACCGGGTGGCCTCGGTGGGTAACGCGGCGGGTGCCGGCGCGGTGATCGCACTGTTGTCCGGCTCGGCCCGACGGGAGATCCAGGAGGTGGTCGGGGCGGTCGAGAAGATCGAGACAGCCACCGAACCCGCGTTCCAGCAGCATTTCGTGGACGCCATGGCCATTCCCCACCGGACTGCCAAATACCCCCACCTGGGCGGTCGCGTTACCTTGCCATCGAGGCCCGCTGCCACCGAGGGGGCGCCTGGTCGGTCGGGCCGCCGCCGTAGGACCCCGAGGGAGGAGATGGAACGATGAGCGACCAGTCCAGTCGTCGCCGATCAGGTGGTCGCGCCGCTCGTCAAGCAGCCCGCTCCGAAGCCACCCAGGAGGCCGTGCCCTTCCTGACCCGCTCGATGGCTCCGGTGGAGGTGGTCTCCGAGGAAGGACTTGCCGCTATCGAGGGCAACGCGGAGACCATCCTCGAGGAGGTCGGTATCGACTTCCGGGAGTATCCGCGGGCGCTCGAACTGCTCGGGTCAGCCGGTGCCCAGGTAGACGGTGAGCGGGTCCGGTTCCCCAGGGGAATGTGCCGCGAGATTATCGGGGCCAACGCGCCCTCCACCTACACCCATCATGCTCGCAACCCGGCACGCAGCGTCCAGGTGGGTGGCGACGCCACCGTGTTCGTGCCCGCCTATGGGTCCCCGTTCGTCCACGACCTCGATGATGGTCGCCGCTACGCCACCATCGAAGACTTCAACAATTTCGTGAAACTGGCCTACCAGAGCCCGCACCTCCACCTCTCGGGGGGGACAGTCTGTGAACCGGTGGACATACCTGTCTCCAAGCGGCACCTGGACATGGTCTACGCCCACCTCCGATACAGCGACAAGCCATTCATGGGTTCCGTGACGGCTGCCGAGCGGGCTCAAGACACCGTCGACATGGCGAAGCTGGTGTTCGGCGACGAGTTCGTGGAGGCCAACACGGTGGTCACCAGCCTCATCAACGCCTCCTCACCCATGGCCTGGGACGCCACCATGCTGGGAGCGGCTGACGTGTATGCCCAGCACAACCAGGCCACCATGCTCAGCCCGTTCATCCTGGCCGGTGCCATGGCCCCGGTGACGGTGGCCGGGGTGGCTGCCCAGACCCTGGCCGAGGCCTTGGCCGGGATGACCTTCGTACAGGTGGTGCGGCCCGGCGCCCCGATGATCTTCGGGTCGTTCGCCAGTTCGATGTCGATGCAGACCGGGGCGCCCACATTCGGCACCCCCGAGCCCGCCTTGGTGCTTTACACGGGGGCCGCCTTGGC
>JAKURX010000267.1 GCA_022451505.1 Acidimicrobiales bacterium
CCGCCGGAGGGCCTCGGCGACCAACCGGTCGACGTCCCAACTGTGGAGGCGGGCGGCCTCGGACTGCGGGTAAACGGCAACGATCCGGCCCGTGCGGTCGCCGACCAGGTCGACCAGGGGGTTCGTCATCTGCAAGCGTCCCCGGTACTGGTCGACCTTCCCGAACAAGATGGCCTCCCGACCCTTGGATAACTGCTCCTGGCGCCACGGCTGGTTGAAGAACACCAGATTGAGACTCTCGGTCTCATCGGGGTCGGTCACCCGAACTTCGACCAGCGTGCGGCCCCGGCGGGTCCGCCGAGTCGAGGCTTTTTCAACCCTTACCAGCACCATCCCCTCTTCGCCCACCTTTAGCGAACCCAGTGTCGCCTCGCGGGTGCGGTCGAGATAGCGGCGCGGGTAGTAGGAGATCAGGTCGAGTACCGACGTCACCCCGACGCCGTGTAGCGACCGTGCGATCCTCTCCCCGACCCCGGTGAGGTCGGTCACCGGTCGAGCCTCCAACTCTCTTAGAGCGACGCCGGCCTCGGCCACAGCGGCCCCTATTCGATCCCCAGGTAGTAGGGGTAGAGCGGCTGACCACCCTGGTGGATCTCGACCTCCACGCTCGGATGCTCCGTCCGGAGCCAGCTCACCACCTCGTCGGTGCTTTCCTCGGCAGCGTCGGCCCCTGCGATGAGGGTGACCAGTTCATGTTCGCGGTCGAGAAGGCGGTCCAGCAGGCGGGTGGTGGCCTCCACCAGGGACCCCGCGATCACCTCAACCCGGCCGTCGGAGAGCCCCAGGTGGTCGCCCTCGGCGACCGGCCCCGCATCACTGGATGCGTCGCGCACCGCCTGGGTGACTTCGCCGGAGGTCACTGCCTCCGCGGCGGCACCCATCCCGACCAGGTTCTCCTCGACGGAGGCCTCAGGGTCGTAGTTCAGCAAGGAGGCGAAGCCCTCGGTGATATTCCGGGTGGCCACTACCCGGACCGTCTTAGCCGTCTGGGCGTCGACCTGTCCGGCCACCGCGATGATGTTCGGGTTGTTGGGGAGGACGACCACCTCGTCGGCCGGCACCGCCTCCACAGCATCGAGAAGATCGGCTGTGGACGGGTTCATCGACTGGCCACCGGCTACTACCCGGCGGACCCCCAGGGACCGGAAAATGTCCCGAACCCCGTCCCCGTTGGCCACGGCCACCACTGCACATTGGACGGACTCGCCGGGCTCGTCCACCCAACTACCAATTCGTTCACTCACCCAGGCCTGCTCGGCGACCTCCTCGAACAGGTCGGTCACGCGAATCGTATGGGGTCGCCCGACGGCGATCCCCGCCTCGATGGCCGCTCCGATGTCGTCCGTGTGGACATGGCAGTTCCATACTCCGTCACCGCCCACCACCACAATCGAGTCTCCTAGCGCATCCCAGGCAGTACGGAAGTCAGGAACCCTGTCGTCGGGGGCGTCGAGGAAGTACATGACCTCGTAGCGGGTACCGGTCAAGGCTGCCCCACCGTGGTCGTCGGACCTCGAGGACGCGAGTTTTGCCGGCGGTTCGGGCGCCTCGGGTAAAGGACGACCGTCGACCTCTGTAAGCAAAGCGTCGAGGAACAGGACGAACCCGTATCCCCCGGCATCGACCACGCCCGCCTCGGCGAGCACCGGAAGCAGTTCTGGGGTTCGCTCGAGCGACCGACCGCCTGCCTCCCGGGCCGCTTCGGCCACCGCCAACAGGTCCACTCCGGCATCGGCCGCCTCGACAGCAGCCTCGGAAGCCTCCCTGACCACGGTGAGGATCGTGCCCTCCACGGGCCTCCCCACCGCCTCGTAGGCCGCGGTCGACGCTGCGGCCATTCCTCCGGCCACCAGCCGGCCGCCGACGACAACACCTGCACCGGCCAGCACCCCCATGAGGCCTCGGAGGACCTGGGAGAGGAGGACCCCCGAGTTGCCCCTTGC
>JAKURX010000268.1 GCA_022451505.1 Acidimicrobiales bacterium
GGGAAGACAAGGGCGTGGAGAACTAGTGGGTCCCTCGTTAAAGAGTCGAAGAGCAGGCCAGCCCAGAATGCGACAAGGGCACCGCGTTCCGGTCCACCGTGGATTCCGGCCAGGATGGTCACCAACAACATGAGTTCCACTCCGACCCCGCCGATGCGAAACTCGGAGCAGACGGTTGCCTGAGCCAGTGTCGCCGACAGGAGGACCACCAGGATCCGTAGGCGCGCCGTCAACGGCCCTCACCCAGTCCGGGGGCGCCGATGACCACGTTCAAGAAACTGAGGTTCTCGAGACCGGCGGCCAACTCCACCACAATGGCTCGTCGAACTTCGGTGTCGTCGTCGGGATCGGAAACGCGGCCCACCGGGATATCGGCCGGGAATAGGCTCCGCCCCCCGGAGGTGGTGACCACCTCTCCGACCGAGACCGAGGCGTCGGCACGGATGCCTGCGTCAAGGACCAGGACATCCTCGTCGCCGGTGCCCCGGGCCAAACCCTCATCCTGGGAGCCCACAAGGCGGACACCGACCCGGAAGTCCGGGTGGGTAGCCAACCGGACGATCGACCGAGCCCGATCAACCTGCTCGAGACGGCCGACCAGTCCGGCTCCGGTCACGACGGGTTGGCCTTCGGCCAGTCCGTCATCACTCCCCTTGTCGATCTCCACGATATGAGTGGTGAAGTTGCCGGGTGGGGTTCCCAGAATACGGACCACGACCGTTTCCAGGTCGGTATAGGCGATGTCCACTTCCCCGAGTAGTCGTTCCAACAATTCGTCGTCGGCTTCGGCGGTCAATGATTCACCGCGCATCCGGGCCAGTTCAGTCTGGAGTCGCTCGTTTTCGCCGCGTAGGTCCCCGTAGTCGAAGATGCCGTCCCAGACTGTCCGGACCGGATCGGTGACCCGGTCTACGACAGACCGAACCGGGCTGAGAATGTCCCGTACGCCCTGTTGGAACGCGTCCAGAGGCGCGACACCCCGAAACTGCAAAGTGAGGAGAGTGAGTGCCGCGGCGACGAGGATCAGCAGCGTGTGGCGGGGCCGCTCGGCGGGCCGGGGGGCCGCCATGGTCTAGTCGGAGCCGGTACCGAAGATCATGGTGCCGAAGCGGTCGATCTCCTCGAGGGCCCGGCCGGCACCTAGGACCACTGCGTGGAGCGGGTCGGCGGCTAACCGGATGGTCATTCCGGTCTCGTCACGTAGGCGTTCCTGTAGGCCCATGAGGAGGGCTCCCCCGCCGGCGAGAATGATTCCTCGGTCCATAATGTCGGCCCCCAACTCTGGAGGGGTGCGATCTAGGGTGCTCTTCACGGCGTCGACGATAGAGGTCACCGGTTCTTCGATGGCTTCACGGATCTCCCTAGTGGAGAACGCGACGGCACGGGGCATCCCACTATCCAGATCCTTAGATTGGACCTCGACCAAATATTCCTTTTCGAGCGGATAGGCCGAACCCAGGTGGATCTTGATCTTCTCGGCCATTCGGATCCCCACGGCCGCTCCATGCTCCTTCTTCAAGTACTGAACGATGGCATTGTCGAGTTCGTTGCCTCCGATACGGATCGACTGGCTGGCCACAACCCCGCCAAGGGAGATGACCGCTACCTCGGTGGTGCCACCGCCAATGTCGACGATCATGTTCCCGGTGGGTTCGGCGATCGGGAGCCCCGCCCCGATGGCTGCGGCCATCGGCTCTTCGATGATGTAGGCCGGTGCCCGGGCTCCAGCCTGCTCGGCGGCTTCCTGCACCGCGCGTCGTTCGACCCCGGTGACCCCGGACGGGACGCAGATGACCATCCGAGGCTTCGCCCAGCGGCGGCTATGGACCTGCTGTACGAAGTAGCGGAGCATCTTCTCGCAGACCTCGAAATCGGCGATCACTCCATCCTCGAGGGGACTGATGGCCTGGATGTGGCCGGGGGTACGTCCG
>JAKURX010000269.1 GCA_022451505.1 Acidimicrobiales bacterium
CGTGGCGGCCTTCGGCTTCGAGGAGCAATTCACCGTCCCCGGTGAGGGTGGCAAGGGCATCATCCACGCGCAGATCAGGTGGCCGTCTGGCGGCGGAGTGATGCTCGGCGAGGCCGAGATTGGTGACACCAACCACTTGGCCCTGCCCTCTGGGCCTATAAGCGTCTACGTGGTGACCGACCAGCCCGATACTCTCCACGACCGGGCCGTGGCCGCCGTCGGTCCAGACAACCGGTTGGCCGACCAGGTCGGGCAGGGTCCTGCGGGAGCTCAACAGGTCTGCATAGCGGGTGTGCCACGAGTTGGGGGCGCCGACCTGGGCACGGGCGGTCTCTTCGTCGGCCCGGGGGTCGGAGCGCAGCCACGCCTCTCCCGTGGTGAAACCGTTTCCCGGTCCGGGCGTCCACGGCATGGGGGTCCGACAACCGTCGCGGCCGTTGTCCACCGGGTCGAGCACCGCCTCTGCGGGTACCCGGCCGTCGACCAGGCCCAGTTCCTCGCCCTGGTAGAGGACCGGCACGCCGGGCAGGCAGGAGAACAGCACGTTGAGGACCAGGGTGCGTTCCCGGCCGAGGTCGCCGCCGCCGAACCGGGAGGGCGACCTCGGCACGTCGTGGCTGCCGGCCGCCCAGAGGAGCCGCTCACCGAGCAGGTCGACGGGTGCGGCCAGCACCCGGCGAAGCTTGTCGACGTTCCAGTCGACGTGCATCGGTGCGAACCAGAATCCACTGTGCATCCCGTCGCCGGGCACCAGTTCGGCCAGGCCCTGTGGATCGGGGTGGTAGGTCTCGCCGAGGAGGTAGGCGTCGTACTCGTCGCAGATGGCACGCCACCGGCGAAACACATCGTGGCTCCCGGGTTGGAAAACGTCGTGGCGGTGGTCGAAGGCCAGCCACTGTTCATACCGGCCGGCGGTCGGGTCCCACGGTCCGATCTGGGGGTTGGAGCGCAGCAGGTCGTCCTTGACCAGGGCACCGGCCACGTCGATCCGGAAGCCACCGACCCCGCGGTCCAACCAGAAGCGCAGGATCCGGTCGAACTCGTCGACCACCGCGGGGTTGCGCCAGTTGAGGTCGGGTTGCTCAGGCAGGAACAGGTGCATGTAGTACTGACCGGAGGCCGGGTCTAGCGTCCAGGCCGGACCGCCAAAGTAGGCAACCCAGTTGTTCGGTGGGCCACCGTCGGGGCTCGGATCGGCCCAGATGTAGTAGTCGCGATGGTCGCTGTCACGACCGGTGATGGCATCGCGAAACCAGGGGTGGACGTCGCTGGAATGATTGGGCACCAGGTCCACCAGGATCCTCAGTCCCAGCCGGTGTGCGCCGTCGATCAGGGTGTCGAAGTCGTCGAGAGTGCCGAAACGGGGGTCGACGTCGCAGTAGTCGGCGACGTCGTAGCCCCAGTCGGCCATGGGCGACGGGTAGAACGGAGTGACCCAGACGAAGTCGACGCCCAGGTCTGCCAGGTAGTCGAGACGGCCGTGGATCCCAACCAGGTCACCGATGCCGTCACCGTTCGAGTCGGCGAACGATCGGAGGTACACCTGATAGCCCACCGTGCCGTGCCACCAGCGTCTCGTGTCCAGTCCTACCTCTGCCACAGGCACTTCGCTCACAGGTTGCTCCCCCCCAACTGTCGCTCTAGTTGCTACCTGGCCGCCTGAACACGGGCCAACCCAAATGGAACCGTTTACAGAGCAAGCAAGTCCACCGCCACGGTCGTTCTCCCAACTCCGGGGGCGAACTGAGCCGCACGCGCTTGACACCGTCGGGCAAAAGGCTGGCACACTTGGTCCTGAGGGAGGTACCGATGACACGACGCACTGCTAGTCCGATGATCGTTCTCGCCGCCTTGCTGTTGGCGGCCGGTTGCGGGGACGGCGAGTCCACCACGACCCCGACCACCACGACGGCGGCTCCGAC
>JAKURX010000027.1 GCA_022451505.1 Acidimicrobiales bacterium
GTAGGGAAACACTATCCCTGCCCCCCACGGGCACCAACCCGCGATCCGCGGATTTTCGCCCCAAACACCACTTTTCCGCCGTAATCTCGGTGGCCCGCGTGCCTCGAGGCCGCCGGCCCTTCCCAGGTCGACAGGAGTTCAGTCGACCACCAGGAGGTGGCGATTCCGGCGCCCCTTCTGGAGTAGCACGTAGCGGCCCTCCACCAGCGCATCGTCCGGAAGGGCCAGGGCGTCAGGGTCCTGTCGTCGCCCGTTCACCGACACCCCGCCACCGGAAACTGTCCGACGGGCGTCTCCCCGGGACCCGGACAGGCCGGAGACCACCAGGGCGTCCACCAGGGACTCGTCGCCGTCGAGGTCTACGGCCTCCACCGTCGTCTCGGGCACGATCCCCCGGAGGGCGTCCAGGACCTCGCCCGTGGGTGCCTCGTCACCGAACAGCCCCCGGGCCGCCAGCCCGGCCCGAGCCGTCTCGTCAGCTCCGTGGACCAGGGTGCACACCTCGTCGGCTAGTCGATGCTGCGCGGTCCGGAGTTCCGGCGCACTGGAGTGGCTGGCCATCGTCGCTGCCACCTCGTCCACCGGCACGAGCGTGAGCTGCAGCAGGAGCCGTTCGACGTCCCGGTCGTCCACGTTCACGAAGTACTGGTGCATCTCGTATGGCAGGGTGCGGACCGAATCCAGCCAGATCGTGCCGTCCGCCGTCTTGCCGAACTTGGCCCCGTCGGCCCGCGTCACCAGTGGGACGGTTAGGCCGTGGGCAGTCGCCGACGAGCGTCGGCGGATCAGGTCGATACCGGCCGTGATGTTGCCCCACTGGTCCGAACCGCCCACCTGCATCTCGCACCCCAGGCGGTCGTGTAGTTCGGTGAAGTCGTTGGCCTGGAGAAGCATGTAGCTGAACTCGGTGAACGAGATCCCCTGGTCGCCGGCCAGGCGGGCCCGGATGGACTCCTTGCCGAGCATGGTTCCCACCGTGACGTGCTTACCCACGTCACGGAGGAAGTCCAGGACCCCGACGCCCTCGGTCCACTCCCGATTGTCGACCATCACCGCCGCCTGGCCCTCAAGGTCCGGGTCACCCTCGAACCGGAGGAACGACCGGAGTTGGTCGGTCACCGCCTCCGCGTTGCGGGTCAGGGTCTCGCCGTCCAGCAGGTTGCGCTCCTCGGACCGGCCGCTGGGATCACCCACCATCCCCGTGGCCCCTCCGGCCAGGGCGATTGGCCGGTGTCCGGCATCCTGGAACCGACGCAGCAGGAGCAGCGGGACCAGGTGTCCGATGTGGAGGCTGTCAGCCGTCGGGTCGAAGCCGCAGTAGACGGTGACCGGACCCTCAGCCAGGCGGGAACGCAGCGCCTCCAGGTCGGTACTGTCCTGCACTAGGCCCCGGGCCGCCAGATCGTCGAGGATGGCCGCTCCGATAAAGCCGTCGGAGTGCGGATCGCCCATGGGCACCAGTATGGAGCCTCCGACCGGCCCGACCCGACCCCTTTGGGCCGAGGCCCGGCGACCCCAACCCGGCAGGCGCCAGCCGACGCGGTTCGGGGGCGTCGGGGAGCCAGACTGGGCCCATGCGGATCCTCCCCCCGGGCCTCGTACGCGCCGCGTGCACGGTGACCGCCCTGGCAGCTGTGGCCACCTCCTGCTACCGCTACGAGACCCGAGAGTTCGAGATCTCCATCCCCGAGCAGGCCGAGTCCTCGGTGGTCGTGGCCCGCGACGGGCGCCACATCACCACTCTGGTCGCCCCCGAGAACCGGACCAGCGCCCGCACCCTGGCCGAGATCCCGCAGATGGTGCGCAACGCCGTAATCGCCATTGAGGACGAGCGTTTCTACATCCACGACGGCTTCGATCTCAAGGCCATCATCCGGGCCGCTCGAACCAACTTGGAGGCCGGCGGGATCAGCCAGGGCGGCTCCACCATCACCCAGCAGTACGTAAAGCTGGCCATCATCCGTAACACCGAGCAGACGGCCAGCCGGAAGCTTGAGGAGGTCTGGTACGCCACCCGCCTGGAAGACGAGTACTCCAAGGACTTCATCCTCCTGCAGTACCTGAATACCGTGTACCTGGGCCACGGGGCCTACGGGGTAAAGGCAGCAGCCCAGAGCTACTTCAACAAGGACGTGGCGTACCTCAACCTGTCTGAGGCGGCCCTGATTGCCGGGATCATCCAGCTGCCAGGGCGATACAACCCGTTCCTGAACTACTCCAAGAGCCTCAAGCGCAGTCACATGGTGTTGGACAGAATGCTGGCCAACGAGTTCATCACCGAGGAGCAGCACGCAGCTGCAGTGGCCTCGCCCCCCCACCTTGAGGAGTACTCGGCCCGTCTCGAGACCCGCTATCCGGCCGGACACTTCGTGGAGGAGGTCCGACGCTGGTTCCTGGACAACCCGGCCTTCGGCCCCAGCCGCGGGGTCCGGGAGCGGCTGCTCTTCGAGGGCGGTCTGCGCATCGAGACCACCGTCGACCTGGACCTCCAGCAGGCCGCCGAGCAGGCGGTGGAGAGCCACATTCCGGGAGGGAGGGGGCATCCGGACGCTGCCATCGTGGTTCTCGAGACGGGAACCGGCCAGGTGCTGGCCATGGTCGGCGGCCGAGACTTCTTCGATACCGACGAGGACGCCAAGGTCAACCTGGCCATCGGGGTCGGACGCCAGGTGGGCTCCTCGATGAAGACCATCGGCCTGGCCGCCGCTCTGGAGGCCGGCTGGCAGGCCACGGCCACCTACACGGCCCCCAACGTGATCGAGTTCGAGATCCCGGGGGCCGACGAGGACTACAAGGTGTGGCGGGTCACAGGTGGGGTGGGCGGCCACGACGCCACCGAGGCCCGCTTCGAGCACGGCCTCCAGGCCCTCCTCCAGTTCGTCCGACGAGAGGACCACGCCGACGTCCCAGCGGACCACGTAGAGACCATCCGGGTGGAGAAGGAGAAGGACGGAGAGACCGAGATCACGTACGAGGCCGTGGACCTCACCCAGTGGGTGGCCAACCGACGGTACGACTACGACCGGGAGCGACTGTTCGCCGACCGGATCGAGATTCTGGAGGCCATCCCCACCTGGTCGTGGGAGCCGTCCGACGGCCAGGAGATCCTGCCGCCGCCCGACGCCGAGGAGGTGACACTGATCCGAGCCACCCGCAGCTCGCTGAACACCGTCTTCGCCCAGCTCAGCATGGAGATGGGGGCCCACCGGGTAGTCGACATGGCCCGACGGCTGGGCATCCGGTCGACCATCCAGCCCGTGAACTCAAACATCCTGGGCACGTCCAACACCACCATGCTGGACATGGCTACCGCCTACCACACCATCGCCAACCGGGGCGTCAGGATCGCGCCGAGTTACGTGACCCGCATCGCCCGGGCCGACGGCACCACGCTCTGGTCGTGGTCGCGCGAACAGGAACGGGCCCTGGACTCCCGCCTGGCCGACCAGATCACCTGGATCCTTGAAGGCACGGTGTCCCAGGGGACGGGATGGAGGGCCGAAATGGAGGACCGCCCGTCGGCCGGCAAGACGGGAACCACCCAGAACTACGCCGACGCGGTGTTTGTTGGCTACACCCCCCAGCGCACGACGGCCGTCTGGGTGGGCTTCCCGGAGGCCCAGATCCCCATGATTCCGCCGACCACCGACCGGAAGGTTTACGGCGGGACTTACCCGGCCATGATCTGGAAGAACGTGATGGAGGCTGCCCATATCGGGCTACCGGTCGAGCAGCTGGTCACCGCAGACCCGACCCTCAACGTCGCCTCGACGCCCATCATCCCGACACCCATCGCTCCCACCACCGCGGCGCCCGAGTCAGCGGACGACGGACCCACCGACGGGCGCATCCCCACGCCCGAGCTGCTCGGCCTCACCCTGGCCAACGCCCGAAACCTGCTGACCGAGGCCGACCACGGAATCCGGATCCTGAGCGTGGTGGAGGTCGAGATGGAGGGCACCGAGCCGGGCACCATCATCGGGCAGGCACCCAACGTGGGCTCGACCATGGAGCCAAACGGCTCGATGCTGGTCGAGATCACGATCGAGCCACAACACCCAGAAGGTGTCGTGGTCCCCGCTCTAACTCAGCGGCTGTTGTCGTCGGTGACGCCCACGCTGGAGGCCCTGGGCCTCGGCTACCAGATCGTGGAGGTCGCCGATCCCGATGAGCCAGAGTGGACCAGCGGGCTGGTCTGGTCGCAGGACCCAGCGCCGGGCACAGTCGTGGAGCCCGGTGCGGTTGTCATCCTCCGGGTGGCGCCGTGACCGGTGACCACCGGAACCGGGCTCGGCCAGGCACCATGGCGCTGCGAGCCTTCCTGACAGTCCTAGTGGCGGCCATGGTGGTGCTCTGGGTCTACGCCTTCTTCCTGGCACCCTCCGGAAACCCGGATCGCCTCGAGGACCGATCATGGCCGGCAGCCGCCGAGGCCAGGTGCTTGGTGGCCCGGGCGGCCATCGCCGAGCTCCCGCCGGCCGCTCGGGCCCCCGACGTGGCGACCCGGGCCGACGACATCGACCTGGCCACCGATGTGGTGGTCAACCTCGTGGCCGACCTGGGCCAACTTTCCGGCGGGACCGCCGACGACCACGTGATGATCGAGAAGTGGCTGGCCGACTGGGACGTCTACATCGGCGACCGTCGCCACCACGCCGTCCGACTCCGCCTGGAGGGCGACGTGAGACCCCTACTCACCGCCCTCCCCAGCGGCAGCGGGAGTTTTGTAAAGCGGATGAACGGCTTCGCCCGGGTCAACGACATGGAGGCCTGCCTGGACCCAGGCGACATGTAACCCTCAAGGATCTCACGAAACAGCCCTCAGGTCTCCCGGAGGGCGTCCAGGCGGGCCAGGGCTCGCTCGGCCAGGCGGACCAGGCCCCGGTCCGCCCCCAGCGACAGCAGGTCGGCGGCGTCCACCCATCGGAGGGCCTCTGACTCGTGATTTCCGACCGGGACGACGCCGGGTGGCGCCACCACGAGGAACCGCACGTCGTGGTGCTCATGGGGGTCCTCGGCCGGCGGATCCACGATGTGGACGTCCAGGTCGACGGCCGGCTCGACGACCCGCAGCCCGTCGATTCCCGTCTCCTCGACCGCCTCCCGGAGCGCCACGCGGGCCAGGTCACCGTCGCCGTCGGCGTGGCCACCCGGCTGCAGCCAACGCTGCAGCTTGGTGTGGAACAGAACGAGGATGCGGTTGTCCGACGGATCCACGACAAGGGCCGAGCCGGTCAGGTGGCCCGGTCGACAGGTCCGGGACAGGGCGTTGGGGCAAGAGGCCAGCAGATTCAGAATGCGGTCTCGATCCGGACCGGCCGGGCCGGCCGCCACGACGTCCGCCGGGTCCGGGGCAGACCGCCCGGCGACCTCGCTGATCCCGGCGGTAGCTCCCCCGGGCAACCCCGGATCGACTCCCCGTTGGCCGCTCACCCGCCCAGGTGAGCCCGGACAGCCTGCGGTGGGGGCATTGGCACGTGGTCGCCCACCGACACCCCGACGTAGTACACGGTGGCGGTCAGCACCAGGCGGTCATCCACTCGGACTTCGAAGGCCATATCGAACGAGGTGGTCCCCCAGCGGACCACCTCGGCCGTGACCACCAGGTCGTCGTGGACGCCGGCCGGCCCGTGCCAGGTCAGATCGGCCCGCCGCAGCATTATCTCCCAGCCCGTCTCTTCGAAGTTCCCGTCAAAGGTGCGAAGCCAGGTGTCGGAGACGTCGTCTAGGTAGGCCAGGTAGTGAGCGTTGAACACCACGCCCTGAGCGTCGACCTCGCCATATCGGACCCGGATGGTCTGTGTGTAGGTCACGGTCAGGCCAACAAACGGGTCCGCTGGGCAGCCAGCTGCTCGGAGAACCGGTCCCGCTGTACGGCCACCGGCCCCGGTCCCGCGCCCCCCGGCGTGGTCCGCCGCCGGACGGCGGTACCGGGATCCAGCAGGTCAACCGCCTCAGGGCCCAGCCGCTCGTCGGCGGCCACCAGGTCTGCCAGCGAGCCCTCACCGGCCAGGGCGGCCCGGACCAGCGCTCCGACCACGGCGTGGGCGTCCCGAAACGGCATACCGGCGGCCACCAGGTGCTCGGCCAGGTCGGCGGCTGCCGCGTACGGGCTATCGGCCGCCTCAGCCATGCGGTCGGTCTGGAAGACCAGCGTGGACACCATGCCGTCCAGGGCCAGCAGAGTGAGCCGGACGGTGTCGCAAGCATCGAACAGTGGCTCCTTGTCCTCCTGCAAGTCCTTGTTGTAGGCCAGCGGAAGCCCCTTCAAGCTGGTCAGGAGACCGGTCAGGTGGCCGACGAGGCGTCCGGCCTTGCCCCGGGCCAACTCAGCGATGTCAGGGTTCTTCTTCTGGGGAAGCATGGAGGAGCCGGTCGAGAAGGCGTCGTCGAGGTCAACGAAGCCGAACTCGGCAGTGGACCACAGGACCAACTCCTCACCGATCCGTGACAGGTGGACCCCGAGCAGGGCGAGGACGAACAGCGCCTCGGCCACGAAGTCCCGGTCGCTCACCGCGTCCAACGAGTTCTCGAACCGGGCGGCGAAGCCCAGGTCGGCCGCCACGCCGTCGGGATCCAAGGGCAGCGAGGACCCAGCCAGGGCTCCGGCCCCCAGCGGGGAGACGTCGGCCCGGTCCCGGGCGTCCAGGAGCCGGTCCACGTCCCGGGACAGTGCCCAGCCGTGGGCCAGCAGGTGGTGGGCCAGAAGGACCGTCTGGGCCTGCTGGAGGTGGGTGTAGCCAGGCAAGTACGCCTCGCCGGCGTCGTCGGCCCGAGAGGCCAGCGTGTCCTGGAACGAGGTAACCAGGGCGGCCAGGTCGGTCAACTCCCGCAGGGTCCAGAGCCGCAGGTCGGTGGCCACCTGGTCATTCCGGCTCCGACCGGTGTGGAGTCGGGCCCCGGCGTCGCCGGCCAGCTCGGTAACCCGCCGCTCAACGGCCGTGTGCACGTCCTCGTCGCTGGCCTGGAAAGTGAATGACCCGTCGGCCATCTCGGCCTCGGTGGCGTCCAGTGCCTCCAACACAGCGGTCGCATCGGCCTCGGTCATCAGGCCCACCCGGGCCAGCATCCGGACGTGGGCCCGCGAGCCGGCGACGTCGTCTCGAAACATCCGCCGGTCGAAGGGCAAGCTGTCGTTGAGGGCTTGGAGGGCCTCGTCGGAGCCTCCCTCGAACCGTCCGTGCCAGAGCGTGGCCATGGTCCTAGCCCTCCCCCCGGGCGGCCCGCCGGGCCACCGTCCGCAGCCGCAGAGCATTCAGCTTGATGAAGCCCTCGGCGTCAGCCTGATCGTAAGCCCCCTCGTCCTCCTCGAAGGTGGCGATGGCCTCGTCGAAGAGGGTGTCGTCGGACTCCCGCCCTACGACCTCGACGTTGCCCTTGTAGAGCCGCACCCGGACCCGGCCGTTCACCCGGGACTGCGAGTGGTCGATGGCCACCTGGAGCATTTCCCGTTCGGGGCTGAACCAGAAGCCGTCGTAGACCAACTCGGCGTACCGGGGCATCAGCTCGTCCTTGAGGTGGGCCATGCCCCGGTCCAGGGTGATCGACTCCATGGCCCGGTGGGCCTTAAGCAAGATGGTCCCGCCGGGGGTCTCGTAGGCGCCCCGTGACTTCATGCCCACGAACCGGTTCTCCACGATGTCGATCCGGCCAATGCCGTTGGCCCCGCCCACCCGGTTCAGCTCAGCCAGCACCTGGGCGGGCGTCATGGGGGTCCCGTCGAGGGCCACCACATCGCCCCCCTGGTAGGTGAGGTCCAGGTAGGTGGCCTCGTCGGGAGCTACCTCGGGGCTAACCGTCCACCTCCACATCTCGGAGGTGGGCTCGGTCCAGGGGTCCTCAAGCGGACCGCCTTCGTAGGAGACGTGCAGGAGATTGGCGTCCATGGAGTACGGCGACTTGGTACCCCGCTTCATCTCCACGGGGATGTCGTGCTCTTCGGCGTAGTCCAGGAGGCTCTGCCGGGACCCCAGGTCCCATTCCCGCCACGGGGCGATGATTTTGATGTCGGGCTGGAGGGCGTAGGCACCCAGCTCGAACCGGACCTGGTCATTGCCCTTACCGGTCGCTCCGTGGCTGATGGCGTCGGCGCCCGTCTCGTCGGCGATCTCCACCAGCCGCTTGGCGATGAGCGGCCGGGCGATAGACGTCCCTAGGAGGTACTCGCCCTCGTATAGGGCGTTGGCTCGGAACATGGGATACACGTAGTCCCGGACGAACTCCTCGCGGAGGTCCTCGATGTAGATCTCGGTCACGCCCATGGCCTCGGCCTTGCTTCGGGCCGGTTCCAGTTCCTCGCCCTGGCCCAGGTCGGCCGTGAAGGTCACCACCTCACAGCCATAGGTCTCTTCCAACCACCGAAGGATGATCGAGGTGTCCAGCCCACCCGAGTAGGCCAGCACCACCTTGTCGACCGCCTTCCGGGCGGTGTCGTCGCTGCTCACGTCTCTATCCCTCTTCCCCGTGAATCATCCGTGTCCTGCTCAGAGCCCGGCCAAGGCCCGCAGGGTGTCGGCTAGCTGCTCGCCGGTCGTGTCCTGGGCCGCCACCACCATCAGGGTGTCGTCGCCGGCCACCGTACCGATGGCCCCGTCGACGCCGGTCCGGTCGAGGGCCGACGCCACCACGTGGGCCGACCCGGGCGGGGTCCGCAGCACCACGAGGTTGCCCGACGACGCCACGTCGACCACCCACTCGCCCAGCACCCGCCGTAGTTGGTCCCGGGGAACGTTCTGGTAGGCCGGGTGTTCGGGGATGGCGTAGGCGGTATCGCCACCCGGTAGCCGGACCTTCACCGCCCCCAGGTCGTCAAGGTCACGTGACACCGTGGCCTGGGTGGCTGCCAGGCCATCATCGGCCAGAAGGCTGACGAGCATTTCCTGGCTGGTCACCACGTGGTCGGCCAGCAGCCTGCTGATCCGGTGCTGTCGATGGTGCTTGCTCACGCTCCGCTCCCTCCGTCGACAGCCTCGCCCAGCAGCCAGGCCAGCAGGCCCCGGGCAGCGTGCATTCGGTTGGCGGCTTGAGGCCAGACTCGACTGGCTGGCCCGTCGACCACACCGTCGGTGACCTCCTCGCCCCGGTGGGCGGGCAGGCAGTGTAAGAAGACGGCCTTCGGTCCGGCGGCCTCCATTAGGGCCTCGTCTACCCGGAAGCCCTCGAAGTCCCGGTGCCGTTGGGCGGCCTCGTCCTCCTGGCCCATGGAGGTCCAGACGTCGGTGTAGACCACGTCGATGCCGGCCACCGCGTCGGTCGCCCGGTCGAACTCCGCCACCACCACGCCGGCGGCCGCCAGGCGATCCCGGTCGGCCTCCGGCAGCCGGTAGCCGGGTGGCCCGGTGAACCGGACCTCGGCGCCCAGCATCCCAGCCGCCAGTGCAAGCGACCGGAACATGTTGTTGCCGTCGCCGACGTAGGCGACGGTCCGGCCGGCAAGGTCGCCGAACTCCTGCTGCAGCGTGAGTACGTCGGCCAGGGCCTGGAGTGGATGGGCCTCGTCGGACAGCATGTTGACGATGGGCACCAGGCCCTCGCCGGCCATCCGCTCCACCGTGGCGTGGGCGAAAACCCGGGCGCCGATGCAGCCGTGGTAGCTGGCCAGAGTCCGAGTGACGTCCTCGACGGACTCCCGGACGTCCATTCCTATCTCGGCAGCCTGGATGTACATCGGATGTCCGCCCAACTGGAAGACGGCCATCTCCATGGAATTGCGGGTCCGGGCCGACGGCTTCTCGAAAACCAGCGCCATGCCCTGGCCCTCCAGTACGCGGGGCGGCGACAGGTCGGTGGCCAGGTCCAGGACCCGGTGTAGCTCGTCCACCGTCAGGTCGTCGATCTCCAGCAGGTGTCGCATCAGGCCGCCTCCCCGGCGGCTCCGGCCGCCAACACTTCTCCCAAGATCTCGGTGCCCTCGACCAGCTCGGCTGACGACACGGTCAGCGGGGGCGCCATCCGCAACGCAGTCGGCGTGATTCCGTTGACGACCAGGCCGGCGTCCAGGCAAGCCAGAGCCACCTGAGGCGCCGTTCGTTCGGCCAGCACCCCTGGGGCCAGCTCGGCTCCGAGGAGGAGGCCCTGGCCCCGTACCGATGAGATCCCGGACAGCCCCTCGAGCAGGCCGGTCAGCTCGACGCCACGTTCCCCCGCCAGCCGGGGGGCGTCGATCTCTTCCATCACCCGCAGCACCTCGCGGGCCGCCGCGGCGGCCACCGGCTGGCCGGCGAACGTGGAACCGTGGTCACCAGGGCCAAAGGCGGCGGCCACCTCCGTGGTGGCCCATACGGCCCCGATGGGGATCCCGTTGCCGAGCGCCTTGGCCACCGTCACCACATCGGCCCGGATGCCGGCGTGGTGGAAGCCGAACCACGCCCCGGTCCGTCCCAAGCCGGTCTGGACCTCGTCCATGACCAGTAGGAGGCCCCGTTCGTCGCATAACCGCCGGATGTCTCGCAGGAAGCCCTCCTCGGCCGGGTTGATCCCGCCCTCGCCCTGGAGGGGTTCGAGCAGGATGGCTCCGACCGTCGGGTCGAGGGCTGCCTCGAAGGCCGCTACGTCGTTCCACGCGGCGTGCCGGAAACCCTCGGGAAGGGGTTGGAACGGCTCGTGCTTCTCGGGCTGGCCGGTGGCGGCCAGGGTGGCCAGGGTCCGGCCGTGGAACGACCGGAAGGCGGAAAGTACGCCGTGTCGGCCCCGGCCGTGGAACTTCCGGACCAGCTTGAGGGCAGCCTCGTTGGCCTCAGCTCCCGAGTTCTGGAACAGGACACGTCCCGGCTGGTCCTGATCGGTCCCCGACCGCACCAGCCGGTCCAGCCGCTCGGCCACCTCTAGCTGGGGTTCGGTCACGAACAGGTTGGACACGTGAATCAGCGTGGCGGCCTGCTCGGCCACTGCGGCAGCCACCCGGGGGTGGGCGTGGCCCAGCCCAGTGACGGCCAGGCCGCACAGGAAGTCCAGGTAACGGTGGCCGGCGTCGTCGAACAGCTCGGTCCCGGCACCCCGTACGAAGGTGAGTGGCGGGATGCCGTAGTTGCCCATAAGCCTCTCGGCCCAGAGCTCGGGTCCGGTGGCCGTCACGACGCCACCCCGTCGACACCCCGGCCGTCTGCGGCTACCCCACCGTCGGGTAGGACCATGGTGCCGATGCCCAGGTCGGTGAACAGCTCCAGCAGGAGGACGTGGGGGATCCGGCCGTCAACCATGTGGGCCGAGCCCACTCCGGCCTCCACGGCTTCGATGCAGGCTTGGACCTTGGGGATCATGCCGCCGCTGATCGTGCCGTCGGCGGTCAGGGTGGCCAGTCCGGACAGGTCGATCCTCGAGATCCGTGACGACGGATCGTCCACGTCGGTCAGGAGACCCTCTACGTCGGTGAGGTAGAGGATTCGTTCGGCGCCCAGCGCGCCGGCTACTGCGGCGGCCACCGTGTCGGCGTTGATGTTGTAGGCCTGCCCGCTGGGGTCGACGCCGATGGTCGACACCACGGGGATGAGGTCCTCGGCCAGCAGCCGTTCGATGATGGCCGGGTTGATCGACTCGACGTCGCCCACGAAGCCCAGTTCGGGGTTCCGGGCCGAGGCCTGGATCAAGCCGGCGTCCTCGCCGGACAGGCCGACGGCCAGCGGTCCGTGCCGGTTGATGCCCGACACGATCTCCCGGTTGACCTTGCCGACAAGCACCATTCGGGCCACGTCCAGCGTCTCAGCGTCTGTGACCCGCAGACCGTCCCGGAACTCCGACTTGATGCCCAACCGGTCCATGAGGGCCCCGATCTGGGGTCCACCGCCGTGGACTACGACGGGTCGGATGCCTACCGAGTGCATGAGGACCACGTCCTCGGCGAACTGGGCGGCCAGAGCCTCGTCGACCATGGCGTTTCCGCCGAACTTGACCACGATGACCGAGCCGGAAAACCGCTGGATGTACGGCAGGGTCTCCACGAGCACGGAGGCCCGCCGCTCGGGTGAGAAGCCGGATTCGGAGGGTGTCTGCTGGTCCATGTCGTCCTCCACGGCCCTACGAGGTCCGCATGTTCTCGTCGATGTAGGCGTGGCTGAGGTCGGTGGTGACGATCCACGCCATGCCGTCGCCCTGTCCCAGGTTCACGCCGAGGTCCAACCGCCGGCCAGCCATGTGGGCGGCTAGGGCCTGCTCGTCGACGTCGCAGGCCTGTCCCTCGGCGTAGACGACCTGTTCGCCGTAGGTGATGGTGATGGTGTCGGGGTCGAAGGTGATACCGGCAGCTCCCATCTCGGCGGCGATCCGGCCCCAGTAGGGGTCCTCGCCGTACCAGGAGCACTTGACCAGCTGGCAGTTGGCGGTGTCCCGGGCGCCTTTAGCCGCCTCTGCGTCGGTGGCGGCGCCGGTGACGGTCAGGAACACAGTCTTGGTGGACCCCTCGGCGTCGTTAGCCATCTGCACGGCCAGGTCCCGGCAGGCGTCGGCCAGGGCGGTCCCCAGGTCAGCTGTGTCCACCGGTCCGGCCGTCCCCGAGGCCAGCAGCAGGACGGTGTCATTGGTTGACTCGGCGCCGTCCACGGTGAGGCAGTTGAACGAGACCCCGACGGCGTCTCGCAGCAGGTCGGTGGCCGTGGACGGGTCAACCTCGGCGTCGGTGGTCAGCACGGCCAGCATGGTGGCCATATTGGGCTCCAGCATGGCGGCACCCTTGGCCACCCCGCCGACCGTGAACGCGCCCCCCGTAGTTGTCGGACCGGTGGCCACCGTGGTCTTAGGCACTTTGTCGGTGGTCATCATGGCCACCGCGGCGGCCGGTCCCCCATCGGGGTCCAGGGCGGCGGCTACCGACGGGATGGCCGGGGCGATCCGGTCCATGGGAAGCGGGTAACCGATCCAGCCTGTGGAGCAGACGAGCACCTCGTGCGGAGCGCAGCCCACGGCCTCGGCGGTGAGGGCGCACATGGCTTCGGCGTCAGCCCGACCAGCGGCCCCGGTGGCCGCGTTGGCGTTGCCGCTGTTCAGGATTACGGCGGCTGCCCTGCCTCCACTGGCCGACAGGTGGTCCCGACAGACCAGGACGGGCGGGGCCGTCATCCGGTTGGAGGTGAACACCCCGGCTGCCGTGACCGGGGTGCCATCTGCGGTGGCCACCATGGCCAGGTCGTCGGCCCCCGAAGCCTTAACCCCGCAGGCCATGCCGGCGGCTACGAATCCTGGGACGGAGGTGACGCTCACGGGTAGACCCCGATGGAGGTGAGCCCGGTGGCCTCGTCGAGGCCTAGGGCTGCGTTGGCGCACTGCACGGCCTGGCCCGAGGCGCCCTTCACGAGGTTGTCGATGGCGCACAGCACCACTACCCATCCGGTCCGCGGGTCCACCCGGGCCGTCAGGTGTGCGGCGTTGGATCCCAGGGTGGCCTTGGTAGACGGCGACCGCTCGTCCACCACGATGAACGGCTCGCCGGCGTAGGCCTCGGCCAGGAGGGTTAGGGCCCCGTCGGTGTCCAGATCACCGGTCGGCCGGGCATAGCAGGTGGCCAGAATGCCCCGGTTCATGGGCGCCAGGTGGGGGGTGAACATGACTGACACGCCGCCCACGGTGGTCCCGTCGGCCCGGGTGCTGAGGACCTGTTCGATCTCCGGGGTGTGCCGATGGCCGGCCAGGCCGTAGGCCGTGTAGTCCTCGTCGACCGTGCAGAAGCTGGTGTTGGGCTTCGGGGGCCGACCGGCTCCCGACACGCCGCTGGCCGCGTCGACTACCAGGCCCGCAGGGTCGATGGCACCGGCCCGCACGAAGGGCGCTAGGGCCAGCGCCGAGGCGGTGGGATAGCAGCCGGCGGCGGCCACCAACCGGGCACCGGCCAGGTCGGACCGAAAGAGCTCCGGGAGGCCGTAGACGGCTTCGTCTAGCAGGCCGGGTACCTCGTGGTCCTCGCCGTACCAGGTCGGGTACAGGGCGGCGTCCCGGAGTCGGAAGTCGGCGGCCAAGTCGACAACGTGGCCCACCCGGTCGAGGAGCTCGGGCACCAGGGCCTGGGAGGCTCCGTGGGGTAAGCCCAGGAAGGTCACATCGCACCCGTCGACGGCCGCCGGGTCTGCCGGCGTGTACGACAAGTCCGGATAGTGGGCGGCAAGGCTCGGATAGAGGTCAGCCACCGCGGTACCGGCCTGGGTCTCTCCGGTGGCGACGGCCACCTCGAAGTCGGGGTGGCCGGCACACAACCGAAGGAGCTCGGCACCGGTAAACCCGGAGGCCCCGATGATGCCGATCTTATACATGCGTCAATTATGCTAACTGCTGCATACTAATGCAACATATTTATGCAGATTTCCACATATCTGCAGGCCAGCGTCTCTCCCTCCTGGAGAGTGGTGTGAAACCCCCGAAACTGTTGCAATCAAGCGGTTCTAAGAGCCTTTAGGTGGGTCCGAGGACGCAATTTGGCTAATTCGGGGCCTTGTAGCGGACTCTGTCCAAGGACGGAGGTCGCCTAACTGCCCGGTGCGGCGATTCAGGCCGTCAGATCGGTCACTACCTTGCCCACTACACGGCGGTCTGCGATGTCTTGAAGGGCCCGTGGGGCGTCGCTGAAGGCATACGGGGGGTGAAGCAGGGGATCTACTGCCCCTTCGTCGGCTAGGGCGAACAGGGCTTCCATCTGGCGGCCCAGCGACGCTGGATCTCGGGCTAGTGAGGCACCCCAGTGCACTCCCACTACCGAGTAGTTCTTGAGCAGCACGTGGTTGGTGGCTAGCTCGGGGATGCCGGCCACGAAGCCGATGACCAGCAGGCGCCCGTCCCAGGCCATGCATCGTCGAACCTGCTGGAAGGTCTCTCCCCCTACCGGGTCGTAGGCCACGTCCACGCCGTTGCCGTCAGTCAGTTCCCGAACCCGGGCCACCAGGTCGTCAACTTCGCGGTGGTCGATTACTTCGTCGGCACCCAGGCCGGTACAGGCCGCCACCTTTTCCGGTCCGCCAGCCACCGCAATGACCCATGCTCCGGCGGCCTTGCCTAGTTGGATGGCTGCCGAGCCCACGCCGCCCGCAGCCCCGGTGACCAGCAGTGTCTCCCCGGGCGCCAGATGGGCCCGGTCGTGGAGGGCGAACCAGGTGGTCCCGTAGTTCATGGGCACGGCGGCCGCTTTGGTTGATGCCAGAACGTCGGGCACCTCGAACACGCTGGACGCTGGCAGGACCAGCCGTTCGGCCAGCCCTCCGCCTAGGGCCACCACCCGGCGGCCCAAAATCGCCGAGTCAACGTCGTCGCCCACTGCCGAAACCCGGCCCGCCGTCTCACTACCCGGGGTGAAGGGCAACGGGGGCTTCACCTGGTACTCGCCTCGGCACTGCAGGACGTCGGGGAAGGCCAGGCCTACCGCCTCCACGTCCACGACCACCCGGCCGGGACCGACGTCGGGGTCGTCGATTTCGTCGAGGACCATGCAGTCGATCGGGTCGCCTAGTTCGTGGACTTGCCATGCACGCATGGTGACGACGGTACCCGTGGGACTCGAATCTCCCCGTAGCGGGTCAAGCCAGATCCGCGGGAGCGTGAACTGCTCGGAGTTGGGTCTAGTCAGCCCCGCAGGGTGGCGGGCAGCGCGTCCTGTACGGCGTCGATGCAACGCTGTCGCACCTCGGCGACCTCGCCGTCGGTGAGGGTTCGGTCGTCGGACTGGAAGCGCAGCGTGAAGGCCAGGCTGCGCCTTCCGTCGGCCACCGGTGCCCCCCGGAAAACATCGAACAGGGCGAGGTCGGCCAATAGGTCCCCGGCGGCCTCGCGTAGGTGGGTTTCCACGTCGGCGGCCGGCGTGGCCTCGTCCACCTCGAACGCCAGGTCGATATCTGATGACGGGTATCGGCTCACCGGGCGGTAGGGGCGGCCTCCGTGGGGAAGGCCGAGGAGGACTTCTAGGTCGACTTCCAGCCATCCCACCCGTTCGCCCACCCCAAAGGCGTCCAGCACCCCGGGGTCTACCTCACCCACGTAGCCCACCGGCACGCCGTCCACGTCGATTCGTGCTGTCCGGGTGGGATGCAATCCGGGAGTGACTTGGGCTGCTAGGTGGTAGTGGCGGGCATCCAGGGCATCAGCAAGGGCCGAGAACACTCCCACGGCGGCTCCGGCGTCCTGACCAGCCAGGGCCACGGCCAGGTGCTCGCGCTCGTCAGGTAGCGGCTGGTCACCGTCTGGACGCCGGTAGACGTGGCCTACCTCGAATACCCCCAGGCTGTGCAGTCGGTGCGAGGCGTTGTAGGCCAGTGTTTTGAGGATTCCGGGGCGTAGCGAGGCCCGCATGACTGATTCCTCGGCCACTAGCGGGTTGGACACCGTGATCCCGTCGGGCTCCAGGCCGGCCCGTTCCAGGTCGCCCGGAGCCAGGAAGGGCACCGGCATGACCTCGTCGAGCCCCATGCCCACCATGGCCGACCGTACGGCCCGCCGGTCGGCCTGGTACGGGGTCAGGGACCCGGTGAGGGTCGACTGGGGAACGGTTCGGGTAATCCGGTGGTAGCCGTGGATGCGGGCCACCTCTTCCACTACGTCGATCTCGGTGGCGCTGTCCGGTCGGAAGCTCGGGATGTCTACGTCCAGGTCGTCGCCGGCCGGCCGGGTGGAGAACTCAATGGACTCCAGCAGCCCGGCCACCTCGTCGCGTTCCAACCCCGTCCCCAGCAGGCTGTTGACCCGGTCGGTTCGTACCCGGATTGTCTCCCGGGTTGGTGTGTTGCCCCGCACGTCCACCATGCCGGGAGCCAGGGTCGCTCCCGACTCGGCTAAAAGTTCGGCGAAGCGGCGCATGGCCAGGTCGGCCACCTCGGGGTCGGCACCCCGCTCGAAGCGGGCCGACGCCTCGCTGCGCAGGCCAAGGCGTCGCGCCGACCGGGTGATGGATATTGGGTCCCACCAGGCCATCTCGAGGGCCACGCTGGTTGTTGACCCGCTGATCTCGGTCGACGCTCCGCCCATGATCCCGGCGATGCCGATGGCTTCGTCGTTTCCGTCGGCGATCACCCCGTCGGCGGCTGACAGGGTCCGGACTATCCCGTCCAGGGTCTCCACCGTCTCGCCTTCGGTGGCCCGGCGTACTCGCAGCGCACCGCCCTGCACAGCATCCAGATCGTAGGTGTGGTTGGGCTGGCCCAGTTCCAACATCACGTAGTTGGACACGTCCACCACACGGTTGATGGGCCGCATCCCAAGGGCGGTCAGCCGGTTGGCCATCCAACGCGGTGACGGACCGATCGAGACGCCGTCCAGCACCCGGACAGCGAACCGACCGCACAGGTCGGGGTCCAACACCTCGACGGCGAGGCGCTGGGCGGCATCTTCTCCCGCCTCGTCCGGTGACGGCTCAGGGCGGGCGAAGGGTACGCCTTGGCGAGCCGCCAGGTCTCGGGCCACCCCGGCCACCGACATGGCGTCGGGCCGGTTCGGGTTGACCTCCAGGTCGTAGAGCACGTCGGGGCGGAGCTCCAGGGCCTCGGCCAGGGGTCGTCCCAGCTCGTGGTCAGTGCCCAGGACCAGGATGCCCTCACCGTCGGTGCCCAGGCCGATCTCATCGGCCGCGCAGAGCATCCCGTTGGACCACTCGCCGCGCATCTTGCGCCGGGCAATCTCCATGCCGTTGGGCATCGTCGTCCCCAGGGTGGCCAGCGGAACGAGGTCACCCACCGACATGTTGAACGCCCCGCAGCAGATCTGCAGCGCCTCACCATCGCCGGCGTCGACGTCCACCAGTTGGATGCGGTCAGCGTCCGGATGGGGGCGGAGTTCCAGCACTCGGGCCACCACCACGCCGTCCAGGCCGGCCCCCACCGTGGTCACCCCCTCGACGGCCAGGCCCAGCTCGCTGAGCTGGTCACCGATCTCGCCGGGGTCGCCGGACACGGGGGCGAACTCCTGCAGCCAGGACAGCAGGACCTTCACCGGTCACCACCACCCTGGGGTGCGAAAGCACTCACGGGAGACATCAGAACTGCGACAGGAAGCGGTGGTCGTTGCGGAACAGTTCGCGAAGGTCGTCAATTCCGTGGCGCATGAGCGCCAGGCGATCGAGGCCAAACCCGAAGGCGAAGCCCGACCATTCCTCTGGATCCAAGCCGCACGCCGCCAGCACGTTGGGATGAACCATCCCGCAGCCGGCCAACTCCAGCCACGTTCCGTCGGGGCGGCGGATGTCGAACTCGGCCGACGGCTCGGTGAACGGGAAGTACGACGGTCGGAGCCGCGAGGTGAAGTCCCCGCCGAAGTAGGCCCGGGTGAAGGCCTCCAGGGTCCCGGCCAGGTCCCCGAAGGTGATGCCCCGGTCCACCACCAGGCCCTCGATCTGGTGGAACACCGGCATGTGGGTGGCATCTGCTGTGTCGCTGCGGAACACTCGTCCCGGCATGATCGAGTAGATGGGCGGCTCGCCGGCCTCCATGACCCGGATCTGGACCGGCGAGGTGTGGGTGCGTAGCAGGGTGCTGCCCGGTTCGCCGTGGTCCACGTAGAGGGTGTCGTACATGTCGCGGGCCGGGTGATCGGGCGGGAAGTTGAGGGCACCGAAGTTGTGCCACTCGTCTTCGATTTCGGGACCCTCGGAGACCGTGTAACCCATCCCCACGAACAGGTCCTCGAGCCGCTCCCAGGTCTGGGTGACCACGTGGCGGTGGCCGAGGCGCCTACCTCGGTCTAGCTCCGTCAGGTCCAGGCGCTCCTCCTCCAGCTGCTCGGCCCGGGCCTCACCCTCCAGTGCCGATCGGCGGGCGGCCACTAGGGCCTCGATCTCGACCCGTACCTCGTTCAGGCGCCGACCCACGGCCTTGCGCTCCTCCTCGTCGAGGCCGCCCAGGGTCTTCCGGGCCTCGGTCACCACCGACTGCTTCCCCAGCAGTTCGGAGTCCACGGTCCTCAGGGAATCGAGGTCGCCGGCTGCCGCGACGGCCGCCGCAGCTTCGGCGAGGTGCTGGTCCAGGTCGGGGGTCATCGGGTGCAGTGGCGGTCGGGGCTGGTGACGATCCACGCAGACTACGGGACGTGGTCGCGCTCCCCCATGACCGTTTCAGCCGGAGTCGCCGTCGCCCTATCCGGACCCGGTGGCTAGGGCGTGGAGGGCCACCGACCCCGCCACGGCCACGTTGAGCGAGTCCACCCCGCCCACCGTGGGGACGGTGATCAGCCCGGTGCAAGCCTCCACCACCCCGGCGTCTAGGCCGTGGGGTTCGTTGCCCAGGATCAGGGCCACCGGGCCATCAGAGGGCACCTCGGTGGGCGGAATTCCGCCGTGGGGCACAGCAGCCCAGCAGGACACCCCGGCGTCGGTCAGGAGCCGGACGGCGGCGACCGGGTCGTCGACTGTGGCGATGGGCACCCGGAAGCTGGAGCCGGCGGCGGCCCGCACCAGCTTCGGGTTGTACGGGTCCACCCCGCCGGCCATCAGGACCCCGGTGGCCCCGAAGGCCTCGGCTGATCGGACCAGGGTCCCGGCGTTGCCCGGGTCGCCCAGTTCGGCCAGGACGACCAGCGGCCCCGCCGTGGACGCCAGGGCCGCAGCCTCAGCGTCGTGAAAGGCCACCTCGGCCAGGGCGGGCTGGGAGGAGCGGGTACTGGCCAGTCCGTCGAACACCCGGTCGGGAACGAGAAAGGCGTCCACCCCGGCTCGCTGGACCAGCCGAACTAGGTCGTGGCCGGACGCCGAGGTCGGTAGCACTACCTGTCGAACGTCCCGGTCGGCGACCAGCGCCTCGGCCACCAGAGTGGGGCCCTCGACGATGTAGGCCGCCTCGTCGTGGCGAAATCCGCGGTCGCGGGCCAACCGGCGCAGCCGTCGGCAGCGGGGGTTTCCCCCGGAGAGCTCCTCGACCATGGGTGGGTGTCCGTCCACCGATCGGTCTGGCCGGCGACGGGAGTGGTCTCGGCGCTCAGGCCGCGTCGGCGGCCGTGGCCACCTCGACCAGGGCGGCGAAGGCAGCCGGCTCGGCCACCGCCAGGTCAGCCAACACCTTGCGGTCCACTTCAACGCCGGCCCGCTTCAGGCCGGCGATGAACACGCTGTAGCTGGTGCCGTGCTGGCGGCAAGCCGCGTTGATGCGCTGGATCCAGAGGCGACGGAACTGCCCCTTGCGGGCGCGGCGATCACGGAAGGCGTAGTTGCCCGAGTGCATCACCTGCTCGTTGGCGGCACGGAAGGTCCGGCTCTTGTCGCCGTAGTACCCCTTGGCCTGCTCTAGGACAGCCTTGTGCTTCTTCTTGTTCTGGACGGCTCGCTTGACCCTGGCCATCACGGTCTCCTTGTGGGCGTCGTCGTCGCCGTGCGACGGGTGTTCGGTCGTGTCGTATGGGGACCCGGTCCCCAGTTGTCAGCCACCGGTCGGGTGGCCCAGGTTCAGATTCCGAGTTGCTTTCGGACGGTCGAGGCGTTGGTCGGATCCACATCGAGCTGACGACCACGCCGCCGCTTCAGCTTCACCGCTTTCTTCACGTAGGTGCCCCGCTTC
>JAKURX010000270.1 GCA_022451505.1 Acidimicrobiales bacterium
GGCGCCTCGGTAGTAGTCGTCTCGGCCGGCGCCTCGGTAGTAGTCGTCTCGGCCGGCGCCTCGGTAGTAGTCGTCTCACCCTCGGCCGGCGCCTCGGTAGTAGTCGTCTCGGCCGGCGCCTCGGTAGTCACCTCACCCTCGGTAGTCACCTCACCCTCGGTAGTCGCCTCGGTCGTGGCAGTCGGAGGCACCGGAACCCCATCGGTCGGCAAACCGCGTGCTTCCAACACCGTCAAGTGTGCCAAACGGGTTTGGTTGCCATACCAGCCGTCGGCTACAACGCCCAACACCTTCTGGAGCGCCTCGGCCATCGAACTCGGCCCCCAGGAGTAGACGGCAGTAAGGATCAATCCCACCTCTGTCTCACTCGCCTCAACCGCGGATGGCTCACCAGACGACCATGCGCTAGTCGTTGTCGTGGTCGCCGATACAGAGGAAGAGGATGAGGACGAGGCCTTCGGCCGCGTCGTGGTAGTCACTGTCGGTGCAGAGGCCGCGGTGGTCGGCGGAGAGACGGCTAGCAACGCAACCTCGGTCTCCAGGTCGAGTACGTCTTCCCTCAACTGCACGAGTTCGGCGCGGAGGGTCTCCAACTCGTCGTCGTTGCTCTCGAAGAGCCCGCAGCCTGCGCCCACTAGGGCGAGTACTGACACGAGCGCGATACCGGCGGTTCGGATGTGCATAGGGGGAAGTATTCCAGACGTTGGGACCGATGACGAGTCGCCGCCGTGATCGGTCGGCACGGCCCTTGGGGTCATCCCTACGGGCCGCGGAACACCTCGATGCGGTGGTCCAGGTCGAGGAGGGCGGCCGCCGCCTCGCTAATCGCCCGGTCTGTGAGGTGAACCACCCGGTCGTACCGCTCGGCGAGCGTGGCCCGGTCGCGGCCGCCCGACCGACCCCAAGCAATCAGCCGTTCCAACAGGTCGCGGTTAGTGACGAAGTCGAGGTCGGCTAGCACCGCCTCACGGGCCCGGTCGACCTCGCCTCTCGTCGGCCCCTTGGATACCAGGTCGTCGATCTCGGCCATGGTCCTCTCATGGAGGTGGTCGATCTCCGTCGGGTCACCGATCACTCGGACGCGGGCCTCGACCAGTGCATCCGGATCTTCGAGGATATGGATTGCCACCTCTCCTGCCCGGTAGGACAGTCCCATCTCCTCGCGTAATCCATCGGCAAGCCGCTCCCGGAGCACGGTCTCCAGCACTAGGGCGGCGGCCCTCAGTTCCTCGTCAGCCCTCATGGGTCGTACGAACCAGAGGTCGAACCCCGCCTCGGCACTGCCAACCCCAGCATTCACCATCACCGAGATGACGCCGTGGGGTGGATCCGGCCAGTGGTCGATCCACCCGTCCGGAGGTCCGGGCGCCAGCGTGCCTATGTACCGCCGAGCCAGGTCTTCGACAGTCCCGACCTCGACGTCGCCCACCACGGCCACGACTAGGTCGTCGACCTTTCCTAGTCGTTCCTCGAACATCGAAAGCGCGGTGTCGGCGGTGAAGCCGGTCACCTGCTCGGAGGTGGGAATCATCCGGAGCTGAGGCGCCTCGCCGAACCGGGCCTGCCGGGCGGCTATCAGGGAGGCAGTACCGGAGTCTCTTTCGGGTAGCCGTTGGAGGGTATGTAGATATTCCAGCGCCTCGGCTAACGCCGGCCCATCGACCCTTGGATCGGTGACCGTCATGTAGAGCAGTGAGAACAGCGATTCCAGGGTGGTGGTACGCGCGGAACCCCTGAATCCCTCGGTGGTGTGGTCGATGTAGCTGGTCAGAAATACGCCCTCGGAGTCTTGGAATCCCCCAACCTCCACGCCGTCGAAGGCGGCTACGCCGCTTCCGTCGACGGCCAGGGTGACCGCGTCAACGAGGGCTGACTTGCCAGGGGCGAGCAGGCTG
>JAKURX010000271.1 GCA_022451505.1 Acidimicrobiales bacterium
TCGTGTGCAGCCTCCCCATCTGTGTCACCGATGACGCCCACGGGGTACGAGAAGCCGCCAACCAGGTGTTCGCCGTCTACGGCCAGCTGCCGTCCTACCGGGCGATGCTTGACCGGGAGGGCGTACAACACCCGGGCGAGGTAGCGGTGATCGGGAACGAGGAGGAAGTCTCCGTCCAGCTGGGAGAGCTTGAACAGGCGGGCGCCACGGAGTTCTCCGCCCTCGAGTTCGGCAGGTCATCCGACGAGTTCGCCCGGACCCGTGAGTTCCTCAGGGGCCTCCTCTGACCCTGTCGACCGATGGCGGCCAGCGCGGGATCTCAGCGCTTCCCGTACCGGAAATCGCTGCCGTAGGTGGTGCGCCCCCTGGCACTAGTTCCCAAATCCATACGACCCCCAGCCGAACAGAGCGATAAGTCCCTCTGACAGGGGCAGGTGTGGGCTCCCCGGGATTCGCAAAATGTTCGAAAACCCCAAGACCCCCTTCAATGAAGGGGACAGACCATGGGGACGAGGAAGACCGCATCGCAACCGAACGACACCACCTCCATAGGGGTTGGGGTGCTGGAGGCCAGCATCACATGATCTCCGAAGTCATCGGTGCTCTCGGAACGCCTAGGCGGCGAGCACCGCTGAGTGGAACCTGACCATGTCTGCGGTGAACAGCGCCGGTTGGTCGCCCACGCTTCCGATATGAGCGCCCTGGCGACCCAGACCGGAGCGGACCGCGGCGAGGAACATGTCGCGGTCTCCCAAGGCCGGGTCGGCGACTCCGGTGGTCGGATCGACCATCGCCCCATCATCGTCCAGGTAGACGGTGGGGGCGCCGGGTAGCACGCTGGCTTCCGGGATCTCGTGTACGGGTTCGTGGCGGTCGAAGCTGTGGGCTGCTCCGGCGACCATCCGGATGGAGGCGTCGCCCCCCACGAGGCGGATGGCTTGGATCTGGGCCTGAACCTGTTGGACGGAGATCCAGTCGTCCTGGTCGCCGAGGATGGCCCGTATCCGGGTCTGACCCACATCCGGGGAGGCGAACTGGTGGCCGCACCACGGGTAGACGCTGTAGGTCCCGGCCAGGGACAGACCCTCGCCCACGATGGGATCGGCGAAGCGGCGCATGGACGCGGCCAATACCGCCGTACCACCCCTGCTGTGACCCTGGCCGGATATGCGTTTCGGGTCGACGGCCGGGTGCTGGGAGAGGGTACGGAGGGTGGCCAGGACGTCGAAAGCGCTCGCGGCCAAGGAATACTGCGTCTGGTCGGCCACCGTCGATTCGACGGCCCGAGCCCCGAACGGGTCGAGCACGAAAGCCCCGTAGCCAGCGGCCACCAGGGTCTCTGCATGACCCACGTGGCTGTCGGCTACCCCCAGACTCCCCGGCACGACGAGCACGAGGGGCAGCGGCTCCTCCGAGCCGGGTAGAAACAACTTTCCGTCCACTACCACCGGTTCACACCTCGCCGGGTCGGTTATGGCCTGGTGGTAGTTGAGTGGGTTGGCGCTGGTGATCTCTACGTTCTCGCCGACCACTCCGGCCAGGGTCAGCGGCCGGTCGCGGAACCTCGGCTGTTCCTCCATTACCCAAAGCCTAGGTGGAGCCTTCGAGGGCGGACACGGCTCCGGACAGGCGCCAAGAGTTTGACAAAGTGTTGTACACCTCCCGGTGGGTGCCGCCGAATGACTGGCTTCAGTGCCCCTACGGAAGCGATCCTGTTGTCGTGCATCGACACGGCAAATGTTTCGTTTCGAGTAACACGCGCCCCAGAAGGGGACACTAAAACCCGAACGGTCCTGTGGGCTCATCGCCCCGGTTCTTGAAATTGTAGGGCACCGAACGGGGTGCGGGGGTCGCCCTGCTGACCGTCCTGATTGGGTCCGGGGCCTTAC
>JAKURX010000272.1 GCA_022451505.1 Acidimicrobiales bacterium
CGGCGACCATCGCATTCCACCCGGATGGTCTCGAAGTCGGGGACGGCGCTCGCCATGCCCGGATTCTCGTCCGGCGGCCGGGCGGGTACGTCACCGGACAGCGATCCGCCGTACCCGGAGTCAGCCGGCAGCCGGTTCCAGGGTGACCTCGGCCGAGAGGGCGTCGCCCTCCACGAGGTCGATTCCGGTGGCCCGGGCGGCGGCTGTCACATCGCCCAGCACAGGTCGTAGCAGGGCCAGGCGCTCGGCGGTATCGGTAAGCGTGCAGGCGGTAACCGGGGTGGCCAGCGAGCGCTTCTCGGTCGTCTTGTGACGTCGGATCTCGGCCAAGGCGGCGGCGGCCACCGCTGCGGTGGTCGGGTCCACATGCTCCCCGTCGACGGTTGCCGCGTCCCGCAGTCTGTCCGAGGTGGGCCAGGCCTGGCGGTGTACGGACCCGCCCTGCCACCACGACCAGACCTCCTCGGTCACGAAGGGGAGGAAGGGGGCGAAAAGGCGCAACAGAGTGGACATGGCCAGCCGTAGGGCGTGGCGGGCCGACTCGGCTTCTGCTTCGTCGCCTTCGTATGCCCGGCTCTTGACCAACTCCACGTGGTCGTCGGTGAACGTCCAGAACCAGGCCTCGGTGCGTTCCAGCGCCCGGGCATAGTCAAAGCCGTCGAAGGCCTGGGTGGCCTCGTCGACCAGGCCAGCCAGGCCCAGCAGCATGGCCCGGTCCAGTGGGTCGGTGACGGCCTCCGGGTCGACAGCCAGCGGGGTTCCGCTGTCGGTCCCGAAACCCAGGGCGAACCGGCTGGCGTTCATGATCTTGATGGCCAGGCGCCGGCCGTTCTTCATCTGGCCGTCGTCAAACGCCGTGTCGGTGCCGGGGCGCCCGTTGGCCGCCCAGTACCGCACGGCGTCTGAGCCGTGCTTGTCCAGGAGGTCGAGCGGGGTGACCACGTTGCCCTTGGACTTGGACATCTTCTTGCGGTCGGGGTCCAGAATCCATCCGCTGAGGGCGCAGTGGCCCCACGGGGCGGTGTCGGCTTCAAAGTGGGAGCGCACGGCGGTGGAGAACAGCCAGGTCCGGATGATGTCGTGGGCCTGAGGACGGAGGTCCATGGGGTAGGTGCGGGCGAAGAGGTCGTCGTCCTCCTCCCAGCCGCAGGCGATCTGCGGGGAGAGCGACGACGTGGCCCAAGTGTCCATGACGTCGGTGTCGCCTGCGAAGCCGCCGGGCCGTCCCCGTTGCGACTCGTTGTAGCCGGGTGCCGGGTCCGATGACGGGTCGACCGGGAGGTCGGCCTCGGCGGGGACGATCGGCGTGTCGTGGATCGGCTCGCCGTCTTCGTCCAACGGATACCAGAGGGGTAGCGGAACGCCGAAGAACCGCTGGCGGCTGATCAGCCAGTCACCGTTTAGTCCGTCGATCCAGTTGGTGTAGCGGGCCTGCATGTACGGCGGGTGCCAAGTCATCTGGTCGCCCCGGGCGATAAGGGCGGTCCGGAGGTCGGAGTCCCGACCGCCGTTACGGATGTACCACTGGCGGCTGGTGACGATTTCCAGCGGTTTGTCGCCCTTCTCGAAGAACTTCACCGGATGGGTGATGGCCTCGGGCTCGCCGACCAGTTCGCGGGTCTCTCGGAGGATTTCCACCATCTCGGCTTGGGCAGAGAAGATCGTCTTGCCAGCCAGGCGGGCGTAGGCGGCCCGGCCGGCCTCGGAGTCCAAGCCGGGCGGCGGCTCCGGGTTGATCCGGCCGGCCCGGTTGATGATGGCCCGCACGTCTAGGCCCAACTCTCGCCACCAAGTCACGTCGGTGGTGTCGCCGAACGTGCAGATCATGGCGATGCCGGTGCCCTTCTCCGGGTCGGCCAGTTCGTGGGCCCGGACGGGGACCTCCACGC
>JAKURX010000273.1 GCA_022451505.1 Acidimicrobiales bacterium
CGACGAGGAACGGGGCGGCGGCTACTACCTGTTAGGACCCAGCGTCCTGACCGGTGACGGTCTTAGCGACGCCGACGCCGACTTTTTCGACTTCGAATGGCAGGTCGGCCTGACCCTGAAGGCCGGGGCCGGAGGGATCGGTGCCTTCAACGCCGTTTCGGCTGAGTGCTTCCATGGGACCGCGGCTTGTCCCCGCCAGCCCGGATTCACCAACGGGCGCCTAGCCATTGTTCTTGATGGCCAGGTGCTCACCGCGCCCCAAATCCGGGCCCCCCGATTCGAGCGGGATGCCATCGTCATCTCCGGGGGCTTCGACAAGCAGGGAGCCGAGGACGTGGCCCTATCTCTTCGCTACGGAGCCCTTCCGGTCGAACTGGAAGCTGAGAACACTCAGGTTGTCTCAGCCACCATCGGGGAGGATTCGCTGCACGCCGGGATCAGAGCAGGGATTATCGGCTTGGCCCTGGTGGCCGCCTTCATGCTCGTCTATTACCGACTGCTCGGGCTGGTCGCTCTGGCCAGCTTGGCCGTTTCCGGCACCCTTCTATGGGGGATCATTGCGTACCTCGGCACCAGTCAGGGGCTCGCCCTGACCTTGGCGGGGGTGACCGGCATCATCGTGGCTATCGGCGTCTCGGTCGACTCCAACATCGTCTACTTCGAACACCTCAAGGAGGATGTCCTCGACGGCCGGACAGCTCGCTCCGCCGTCGACCGAGCCTTCAAGGCCTCATGGTCCACCATCGTCAAGGCCAACACGGCATCCCTCATCGGAGCAGGCCTGCTCTATTGGATGACCGTCGGTGCCGTCAAGGGTTTCGCCCTCTACCTGGGCCTAGCCACCATCCTTGACCTTTACGCGACCTATGTCTTCATGCGACCGGTGGTCTATTGGTTGGCCGAGAGGCAGCGGTTTGCCGAAAAGCCCCAGCACTTCGGTCTCCCTGCCTCGGGCGCTGTCCCTTCACCGATCCTGGGGGCGAAGGCGACATGAGAACTCTGCGGCTCCTCTACCGGGGCGAGGCTCCGGTTGACTTCCCGAGGCTGTGGCGACGGGCACTGGTGGTCTCAGCCACCCTGCTTGTCATCGGTATCGGGTCGTTCGCCGTACAGGGCCTCAACCTGGGCCTTGACTTCGAGGGTGGCACCTCCTACGAGGTCCGCTCGCCGGGGACCTCGGTGGCCGACGCCCGGGAGGTCATGGCCGACCTGGGGGCCGCCGACGCTCGGATCCAACTGGTCGACCAGGACGTGCTACGAATCCGGTCCGACATCGAGGACCCGACCCGGTCCGCCGAGATCCGTGACGCCCTGTCCTCCCGTCTCGGGCCCATCGAAGTCTTCGAACAGGTCGGGCCGACCTGGGGTGCCGACGTGACCGACAAAGCCGTCCGGGCCCTCCTGGTGTTTTTCGCCGTCGTTGCTCTCTACCTGACTATCCGCCTGGAGTGGAAGATGGCCCTCGGCGCGCTGGTCGCCGTGGCTCACGACATCGTGATCAGCGTCGGCTTCTACTCACTGTTCCAGTTCGAGATCACCCCGGCCACAGTCATCGCCTTCCTGACCATCATGGGCTACTCGCTCTACGACACGATCGTCGTCTACGACAAGGTCCGGGAGGTCACTGGTCGCCTCGGGGCCACCGAGCGGTACTCCTACACCGAGTTGATGAACCTGGCTCTCAACCGGGTGACCATGCGCTCCATCAACACCAGTGTCTCCTCGGCGCTACCGGTGGCCTCCTTGCTGGTTGTCGGCTGGTTCATCATGGGCGCCTCCGCTCTCCACGAGTTCGGCGTAGCGCTCCTGGTGGGAATCATCGTCGGGTCCTACTCGTCGCTGTTCCTGGCCTCAGCCATGGTCGCTGCCCTCAAGGAACGTGAACCAC
>JAKURX010000274.1 GCA_022451505.1 Acidimicrobiales bacterium
TTCGGCCACACCGGCGGCGGGCACAGCCACTTTCGTCCCACTGACCCGCCAGCCCGCCCCGTCGGCCACCCCGGCCAGGGGCCGCGAGTGGTCCGCCCCGGCCGGGTCCGTCCACGCCCCGGTCAGGATTCGGCTGCCTCGGGTTACGCCCTCCAACCATCGGGCCCGCTGCGCGTCGGAACCGTGGGCGGCGATTGCCCACGCACCGAGCGCCGTGACGGCCAGTAGCGGAACCGGGGCCACCCGTCGGCCCTGCTGTTCGAGGACAAGGCAGGCTTCGACCATGCCGAGGCCGAGGCCCCCGTCGCGTTCGGGGAGTGCTACGCCGACGAGGCCCGCTTCGGCCAGGGCCTCCCAGAGGCTGCGGTCGAAGCGGTCGTCGGTGGCCTCCACCTCGGCCACCCGGTCGGTCGAAGCGAGGTCGCCGAAGATCCGGTCGGCCAGGTCGGCCAGGGCTTGCTGGTCATCGGTCAGGTCGAAGTCCACTGTCGTCCCCGTCGTCCTCAGGCCTGTCGGGTCGTCCGGGTCAGGCCGAGACCCATCCAGGCAACCAGTTCTCGCATCACCTCGTTGACCCCACCCCCGAACGTGTTGATCTGAGCGGCCCGGCCGGCCTTCTCCAGTTCGCCCCGCAGCACTGCTCCGGGCTGACCGTGCCTCACCCGACCCTCCGGTCCGACGATGCCGAGTAGGCGTTCGTAGATCCTCACCGCTGCCTCGGTGCCGTAGACCTTCACTGCCGACGACCGGTCGGCGGTGAGGCGTCCCCGCTCCACGTCGAGGGTCATCCGCCAGTTGAGGAGTCGGAGGGCGTCGAGTTCGGCATGGCAGCGGGCCAGGTCCAACTGCACCCAGGGCCGGTCGATGACCCGTCCACCTTCGGTGGCCACGGTGTCGGCCGCCCAGGCCACCGTGTCGTCGTAGAGTCGGAACGCCTGGGCACTGGTGGCGGCCAGGCCGACCCGCTCGTGGTTGAGTTGCGTCGTGATCATCGACCAGCCGTCGTTGACCTCGCCGACCAGGTTGTCGGCCGGCACCCGAACGTCGTCGTAGTAGGTGCTCGTCGTCGGCCCGTCGCCCACCGTGATGATGGGCGTCCAGGAAAAGCCCTCGGCGTCGGTGGGCACGATCAGCAGTGAGATGCCCCGGTGCTTGCGTGCCTCCGGGTCGGTTCGACAGGCCAACCAGACGTAGTCGGCCTCGTTGGCTCCGCTGGTGAAGATCTTGGATCCGTTCACCACCCATTCGTCGCCGTCACGGACGGCCCGGGTCCGTAACGAGGCCAGGTCGGTGCCTGCCGTCGGTTCCGAGTAGCCGATGGCGAAGATCACGTCACCGGTGAGAATGCCCGGGAGGAAGCGCTGCTTCTGGGCCTCGCTCCCGAATTGCATGAGGGTCGGTCCGACCGTGTTGAGGGTCACGAACGGCATCGGGCAGTTGGCCCGCTGTGCCTCGTCGAACAGGATGAACTGATCGGTCTCCGGTCGGCCGCCGCCCCCGTACTCGGTGGGCCAGCCGAGGCCGAGGATCCCGTCCGACCCGAGTCGTCGGAAGACCGATCGCCGGGCGGCGGAAACCTCGTGGCCACCGCGTAGCGCATCCCGGACCTCTTCGGTCATCAACCCAGCGAAGTAGGAGCGCAACTCGGCGCGCAATGACTGCTGTTCGGGAGTTTCCTCGAGCCGCACGACCAGCAGTCTGGCCGGGACGGCGCCCTACGGAAACGCCACACCCCGATCGGTGGTCGGGCCCGGCGTCGATCCTGGGACCCCTCGCTGTCGGCACCGACGAGATCAGTTTCCGGCCCAGGAGGACGCCGAGGCGAGGCCGCTCGAGCCTGACGAGGGAATTGATGTCAAGGCCACGGGTGCTCTTG
>JAKURX010000275.1 GCA_022451505.1 Acidimicrobiales bacterium
ATCCTGGCCAACGGGGTGATCGTGCGGCCCATCGGCACCTGCTTGGCCATCTGCCCGCCGCTGGTCATCACCGACGACGAGGTGGGCCGCATCATCGACACCATGGCTGGTGCCCTGCGCTGACCGAGGGGGACCGGTCGGTCCCCGGCATGGGTCAGCCCGTGCCCCAGGTGAAAGCCAGTTTCTCCATCTTCAGAATCGCCGATACCTCGGTGGAGGCCACGCCGGCGATCTGGAGGATCTGATCGTTGACGAGGGTGAGAAGGGCATCGTTGTCCTCGCAAAGCACCTCGACTACGACGTCGAAACGGCCAGCGGTGATCAGCACATACTCGGCCTCCACCAGATCGGCCACGGCGGCGGCCACGGCCCGGACGTCGCCCGACACTGTGATGCCAACCATGGCCTGGGCCGAGAGGCCCAGACTGAGGGGGTCAGTGACGGCCACCACCTGCATGACCCCCCGATCGATCAGGCGATTGACCCGCTGGCGCACCGCGGCCTGCGACATCCCGACCTTGGGTCCCAACTCGGCATACGACATGCGACCGTCGACCTGCAGTTCGCTGATGATGGCCCGGTCAACGGCGTCCAGCGCGAAGACCTCGCTCCGTTCCGAGCCGGCGGCTCCGGTCAGCTTGTTCACATCCCCATCTCCGCCATCGCCTCGATGAGCACCTGCCGGAGCTTGGCGTTGATCTCCTCGAACTCGGAGGGTCCGGCGATCAGCGGCGGCGCGAGCTGGATCACCGGCTCACCGCGGTCGTCGGCCCGACAGATCAGGCCGATCTCCAGCAGACGGTTGGACAGGAAGCCCCGCAACAGGAGTTCCCGTTCGTCGTCGGTGAACGAGACCCGCCCCTCGCGTTCCCGGACCAGCTCGACGCCGTAGAAGTACCCCGCACCGCGAATATCGCCGACGATGGGCAGGTCAGCCAGGTCGTCCAGGGCGGACCGGAAGGCCGCCTCGTTGGCCTGGACGTGGTCCAGGATCTTCTCGTCTGCGAACACCTGCAGGTTGGCCAAGGCCACCGCACAGCTCACCGGATGTCCGGCGAACGTGATGCCGTGCAGGAAGGAGTCGCCGGTGCCCACGAAGGGCTCGGCCACCCGGTCACTGACCAGCATGGCCCCCAACGGCGAGTAGCCCGAGGTAAGGCCCTTGGCCGACGTGATCATGTCCGGCTGGTAGCCGTACCGCTCGCAGCCGAACATGTGCCCGAGCCGTCCGTAAGCGCAGATCACCTCGTCGGACACCAGGAGCACCCCGTGACGGTCGCAGATCTCGCGTACCCGGGCGAAGTAGCCGGGGGGCGGCACAAAGCAGCCGCCGGCGTTCTGCACTGGTTCCAGGAACACGGCTGCCACCGTCTCCGGGCCCTCGCGTAGGATGGCCTCCTCGATGGCGTCGGCAGCATGCAGGCTGCAGTGCGGGTCGTCTTGGCAGGTCGGGCACCGGTAGTGGTTGGTCTCCGGCACCTTGATGGCCCCTGGGACCAGCGGCTCGAAGACCGTCTTGATGGACTCCAGTCCGGTGATGGACAGGGCTCCCATGGTGGTGCCGTGGTAGGCGAGGTTCCGGCTGATGACCTTCACTCGGTCGGGCTGGCCGAGGAGTTTGAAGTACTGCCGGGCCAGCTTCCATGCCGACTCAACGGCCTCCGAGCCGCCGGTCGTGAAGAACACCCGGTTGAGGTCGCCTGGGGCAAGTTCGGCCAGTTTCGCCGACAGCTCGATGGCCGTCGGATGGCCGTATGTCCAGATGGGGAAATACCCCAGGGTGGCCGCCTGATCGCCGGCCGCCTTCGCCAACTCGGGGCGACCGTGCCCCAGCTGGCTCACGAACAGGCCGGCCAGGCCATCCAGGTAGCG
>JAKURX010000276.1 GCA_022451505.1 Acidimicrobiales bacterium
GGCCTGGAGTACTTCGTGGACGAGGGCGATCATCTCTGGGAGGCCGACGACGCCGACCTGGTGGAACAGGGCAAGACCGAAATGGCTCACCTCGGACTACTGAACCCGTCACGGGTGGAGGCTGGCTACGTGGTCCGCATGCCCAAGGCGTACCCGATGTACGACGCCCACTACCAGGCCAACGTCGAGATTCTCCGTGCTTGGCTAGCCGACAACGCTCCCAACGTCTACCCGGTAGGACGCAACGGCATGCACCGGTACAACAACCAAGACCACTCCATGTTGACGGCCATGCTGACTGTGGAAAACGTACTGGGCGCCCACCACGACGTATGGCAGGTCAACGTGGAGGAGGACTACCACGAGGAAATCCGGCCCTCCGACGCCGGAAGCTGACCATGTCCACCACACCGTCTCCGCCGGTTATTACACCAAAGGGGACGCGAGTCGACGCCCGGTTCGGCCGGTGGCTGGCCCTCCTCGTGGCCGCCGCCCTAGTTCTCCGGGTGGCCTACGTCCTCGTAGTGGAGCGGGGCGATCCGCTTTCCGGCGACGGCGCCTACTACCACGAGGCGGCCAACCTTCTGGCCGATGGCCTGGGATTTACTGAGCCATACCGATACCTCCACGGTGGCGGCCAGGAACTCCTCTTCGTAGACGATCCGTCCGCCGTACTGCCGACTGCCAACACTGCCTTGCCAGTCGGCCACATAGAGCCCACCGCTGGTCACCCTCCGCTGTGGGTGATCGTTCTTGGCCTCTTCTCGGCCCTGGGCCTGACCGGGGCCACAGCGCACCAGCTGGTGGGGGCGTTCGTCGGTGCCGCTGGTGTAGCGGCCGTCGGTTGGGCCGGGCGCTCCCTGGATGGACCACGGACGGGTCTCCTAGCTGCCGGCTTGGCTACCTTCCACGCCTGCCTGTGGTTAAACGATGGCTTGGTGATGTCCGAAAGCCTTGTGGTGGGCTGTGTCGCTCTCCTCGTAATCGTGGGCTTCCGGTTCCACCGATCGCCGGATATCCGCTCCGTCCTGCTGTTAGGCGCCGTCGGCGGGCTGTGTGCCCTCACCCGGGCCGAGTTGCTTCTGGCCCTTCCGCTGGTCGCTCTCCCCGTGCTTCGTCGGGCCGATCTGGCCCCCGCAATCCGCCTGGCTCGGTACGTAGGCGTGGGCCTCGTGGCAATCGCCGTGCTCGCACCGTGGCTGGTACGCAACCTGGCTACCTTCGAGGAGCCCGTCCTGCTCACCAATGGCGTGGGAATCCTTGTCGCCCAGACCAACTGCGATGCCACCTACTACGGGGAAAAGCAGGGCTACTGGGAGTTCGATTGCGGGCTGCCTCAACCGCTCAGCCCAAACGGCACCCCGATCGACGAGTCCCAACGTGACGTGGCCTACCGGGAGCGCGGACTGCGGTACGCCTCGGACCATCCAGCTCGCCTCCTCACCCACGCCGTACCCCGGCGGGTGGGCCGGTTCTGGGGCCTCTACGCCCCAGTCGAGCAGCTCCGGGCCGACATCCTGGTAGAGGGTCGGAACTTCCGGCTCTCGGTGCTCGGTCTCCTCCAGTTCTACGCCTCAGTACCACTGGCCGTGGCCGGTGCCGTCTGGCTACGACGCCAGGGGACTCCCCTCATCTAGCTCGTAGCCATGCCGGTCGTAGGGACGCTGGTAGCCCCCCTGAACCTTGGCGCCACCCGGTACCGGGTTCCCACTGACGTCGTACTGGTCCTACTCGCCGCAGTGGCCCTGGCCCGCCTCCCGGACCTTCGGGCTGCACCCGAACCCGCTCCTACACTACCGAGATGCCCCCGGCCCTCACCATCACCGACGACGTCGAGGCCCTCCCGACCACCACCCCTATCACGG
>JAKURX010000277.1 GCA_022451505.1 Acidimicrobiales bacterium
TTGAGGATCTCATCGACGACGAAGAACTCGTGTTCGCTATGACGTCGGCCGGTTACGTCAAGACAATGGCCCTTTCGGAATTCCACACACAAGGACGGGGAGGACGGGGAGTCACCGGGGCCAAGCTCAAGGACGAGGACGCCCTAGCTCACCTGATCCACACCACGGCACACGCCTATCTACTGTTCTTTTCGAACCGCGGACGTGTTTACCGGCTCAAGGCCCACGAGGTCCCCTCAGCCAGCCGTACCGCACGGGGTACGTCGATCGTGAACTTGCTGCCCCTCCAGGTCGACGAGCGTGTCCAGGCGGTAGTCGACACCCGCGACTACGAGACCCAGCGATTCCTGTTCTTTGCCACCCGCCAGGGCCGGGTGAAGAAGACGCTCTTCACGGCCTACGACTCCTCATTGAAAGCCGGCCTGATCGCGGTGCACCTCAACGACGGTGATGAACTTGTGAGTGTCGTTCCTACCAACGGATCCGACGAATTGTTTCTCGTGTCGGGTCAGGGCCAGACACTCCGTATCAGCGAGAAGAAAGTCCGGGCCATGGGTCGGAGCGCCGCCGGTGTGCGGGGCATGCGATTCCGCGACAGCGACTTTCTGGTGGCATGCGTGGTGGTCAATCCGGAAGCCATGATTTTGCACCTGACCACTGAGGGGTTCGGCAAGCGCACCGAACCCAGTGAATTTTCGGTAAAGGGCCGTGGTGGCCTAGGGGTGCGCGGGATTCGGGTGACTGACAGACGGGGGGCTGTGGTCGGCGCACTAGTCGTGGGCGAGTCGGACGACGTTCTGGCCGTCACATCAAGTGGCAAGATTATCCGTCTCGCAGTGGCCGACATTTCGGTTCAGGGGCGCGATGCAACCGGCGTACGGGTGATGTCACCGGAGGAAGGGGAGCGGATCACCGCCCTCGCTCCGGCACCCGCCGACGGCGACTGAACTCCCCACCCGAACCGACCGGCCCTTCTCGCCTCGGTCGACGACCCGGACCTGGGACGATGGCCAGCACGTCGGTTCGGGTGGGTAACGGCGCACGCTATGAGAATTACTGGAGGATGACCGACCAGTTCCAGGTAATGGTAAGAGTCGGTCGAGCTCGAAGGTGGACCCCGGGTGACGACCGTCCTGTCGCTGGAGGGCGATCCCTGTAGGCCTCCGGCCGACTCCTAGAATCGGTTGCCGTGACCGAAGAGAGCATCCAAGAACCACCGGCCGAGGCGGTGAATACCCCCCGGCCGCCCGATACCGACCCAGCCCGCAGGTCCGAGGGCCGGACCACCGCCACGGCCCGTTTCAGGCGGCTGATAGGGGGTGGGGCCAGGTCGGCCCAACCACGACGATCCTCGGTGGTCGTGCCAGGCGAACCGGCTGGTCCATCGGGAAGTGGTCGTCGGCGAGCTAGAGGCGAATCTGCTGGCCGGCCAGTTGGAGACGAGACGGTGGGACGTGGACTCCCATGGCCCCGGGGTGGCTATCGGGTTCGGCGCGTACGACGCTTGATCCGCCATGTCGAACCATGGTCCGTGCTCAAGGTGGGATTGATCTTCTACCTCTGCGTCTGGGGCTTGTTGGTGATCGCAGTCCGGATGCTTTGGCGGACCGCCGAATCCGGCGGAACTATCGAAAGGGTGGAATCCTTCGTCGAGGACCTGTTCGCCCTCGAGTCCTTCGAATTCGACACCGGTCAGATCTTTAGAATTGTCACTCTTGGTGGGTTGGTGCTGGTAGTGGGTGGCACCGCCCTAACTGTGGTTCTGGTCGTATTGTTCAACCTGATTAGTGACCTGACCGGCGGCGTTCGGTTCACCATGGTCGAGGAGGAGACAGCCATGCGCCAACGGCGGTTACGAGCT
>JAKURX010000278.1 GCA_022451505.1 Acidimicrobiales bacterium
AGACATCGATCCCAGGGGTGTCAGTACTGACACCCCTGGGATCGATGTCTCCCAGGCGGGTAGTGACTTTGGCATGTAGGCCAATGTCATCCTCTGATCCGAAATAGAAGGCCTTCAGCAAATCGTCGAACTCGAGCTCACCGCTAGCGATGTCGTCGAGTTCGTCCTCCATGGCTGCCGTGAAGCCAAAGTCGACCAGCCGGGGAAAGTGCCGCTCCAGAAGATTGGTAACGGCAAAGGCACTCAACGTGGGTACCAGCGCCGTTCCCTTCTTGAACACGTAATTCTTTTGGATGGTCTCCATGATCGTGGCGTAGGTGGAGGGCCGACCCACGCCGTGCTCCTCCATACCCTTCACCAGGGACGCCTCGGTGTAACGACTTGGCGGCTGGGTTGAGTGACCATCGGCGGTGGCCGACGCCACGTCTACCGACTCGCCCGCTACCACCGCAGGGAGCACTAGCTCGGCAGCATCATCATCCTCAGAACCCTTTGCGTCAGAGTCCCGGCGGGGTGAATCGTCGCCGGTCTCCCCGTACACCCGCCGGAATCCCTGATGGTGGATCACGGTGCCACTGGCCGCCAGCGTGGCTCGCTGTCCCACCGATCCCGACGCAAGGTCGGCCCCCATGCGAAGGCGAACGGTCTCACCGGTGGCGTCGGTCATCTGAGATGCCACGGTTCGACACCACACCATCTCGTAGACGTCGGCCTCGGACTTTGGGAGCTCGCCTCGCACCGTGTTGGGATGGCGGAAGTGGTCGCCGGCCGGACGGATGGCCTCATGGGCTTCCTGGGCGTTACGGACCTTGTTGATGTAGGTACGTGGGGCGTCGGGGACGTGGTCGGCCCCGAAGCGTTCGGTGGCCGCTTGTCGGGCAGCCCGGATAGCGGTGTCTGACAGCGTGGTGCTGTCAGTACGCATGTAGGTGATGTAACCCTTCTGGTAGAGGCCCTGAGCGGCGTGCATGGCCCGTGAGGCTGACAGCTTCAGGCGTCGGCCCGCTGCCTGCTGAAAGGTCGAGGTGGTAAACGGAGCCGCCGGTCTACGGCGGAACGGCTTGGGCTCGACAGACTCTACGGTCGCCGGTTGCCCCTCTAGGTCGTTTCGGACTGCGCCCGCCGACGCCTCGTCCAGCACCAGGACATCGGCCCGCGCTAGTCGCCCGTCGTCGCCGAAGTCACGCCCCAGAGCCACCCGACGCCCATCCAACTCCAGGAGCCGTGCCGTGAAGCCGGCGCCAGATCCGGTGACCATCGCACACGTCAGATCCCAGTAGTCAGCCGCGGTGAAAGCCATTCGCTCGCGTTCTCGTTCCACGATCATGCGAGTGGCCACGCTCTGCACCCGACCAGCTGAAAGACCACGACCTATCATTTTCCAAAGCACGGGCGAGACATCGAAACCGAAAAGTCTGTCAAGCTTCCGGCGGGCCCTCTGAGCCCACACCAGGTCAAGGTCTATGTCGCGGGTGTTCTCCAACGCCTCAGTTATGGCCCCCTTGGTGATCTCGTGAAATACCAGCCGGTGTACCGGAACCTTGGGCTTGAGGACCTCCAACAGGTGCCATGCAATGGCCTCGCCCTCCCGGTCCTCATCAGTAGCCAGATAAAGCGCATCAGCGTCTTTCAATTGACGCTTGAGATGTGCCACCTGCTTCTTCTTGTCGGGAGGAACAACATAGAAACCATAAAAATTGTCATTGACGTTTACCCCCATAGACGCCCAAGACTCTTTTCTGAACTCCTCGGGCAGGTCAGAGGCTTTCGCCAGGTCGCGTATGTGGCCGATCGAGGACTCCACGACGAAGCCAGCGCCCAGGTAACCAGCGATTGTCTTGGCCTTCGCCGGTGACTCAA